>DAIOWK010000345.1:0-3934 GCA_036758525.1 Myxococcota bacterium | reverse complement strand
CTCCGCGCGAAGCCGTAGAAAGGTATCCGTCCGACGGACTGCGTTGCTGACGATGCCGAGGCGGGATGCGATGCTGGGCAGCGATGTCAGCCGAGCTGTCCGAGCGTGACCTGGCGGAAGGGGTTGGCGGCGAGGAGCTGCTGAGTGTGCTCCTGCTTCAGGGTCTCGTTCCAGTAGAGCGGCGAGAGTTCGAGCACGCGTTGGCGCTTCCAGTTGGGGAGCAGGCAGAGCAGATCGCGCAGATAGCCCCAGGGCTCGATGCCGTGCATCTGGCAGCTGGCCAGGAGCGAGACGAAGGTCGTGTTGGCTTCGGCCCCCTGGTCGCTCCCGAGGAAAAGCCAGTTCTTCCGTCCGATGGCTTGACGGCGCAGCTGGAGCTCGCTGCCATTGTTGTGAAGCGGGAGCCTCCCGTCGTCGAGGAAGCGCGAGAGCGCCTCGCGCTGGTTCATCGCGTAACGCACGGCGTTTGCCATCGGGGTGTCGTCGAGCACCTGGTCCTGCTTGCCCGCGCACCACTGGAAGAAGCCCTCCACGAGCGGCTTCGCGTGCTCGGCCCGGACCGCCTCGCGCTTTCTCGGTGGCGCCTCGGCCAGCTGTCGCTCGAGATCGAACAGACCCCGGATGTAGGCAAGCGCCTCCCGGGCGTGCTCGGGCTCCGAGCCCAAGGCCTTGAAGAAGTAGCGTCTGCAATGACTCCAGCATCCGACCTCCACCACGCTGCCGTCGGCGTAGAGGTGGTCGTAGACAGCGTGGGCGTCGGCCACGAGATGGCCCCGGTAGCCCGCCAGCATCCCGTCCACGGCTGCGCGGTCGTGCTTTCGCGAGTAGCGGTAGAGGACGTGACGCTCCGGCGCTACGACGACCCAGAAGTGAGCGCTCCGACAGCGCTCCTTGGCCTGCACCAAGACGCCCGTGGCGTCGGTGCACAGGTAGGGGGCCAGGAAGGAGTCTTCCCACATGGCGTCGACCAGCGGGCGAGCCAGCGGGACGAGTTCCTCGTGCCAGCCACAGACGGTGGAGCGCGCCAGCTCCAGGCCCTCGCGGGCGTAGATGGCCTCGAGCCGGTTCAGCGGCAGGTGATCCTGCCAGCGGCGCACAATCGTGTCGGCCAGCATCCCCGGGCCTGCGAGCCCGCGCGGGATCGGCAGCTCCAGGGGCTCGGCCGTGAGCACGCGCGCCGGGACGCTCTGCGCCGCTCGATCGGCGACACGCACGAACTTGGGCCGCGTGATGCACACCGCCACCAGCGAGGCTGGGCGGCGCTCCACCACCTCGCTCACCTCTTCGCCGATCTTCACGAAGGCGTCGAGACCCGCGCGCTTCACCTCGTCGGGGAGCAGCTCGATCTCGATCCGGGGCAGGTTCTCGGGCAGCGGCTTTCGGCCCGTGGGCTTGTGCCGGGTATGGGGGCCGATCTCCTGCACGACCTCGGCCGGGGGCTCGGCCCCTGCCCGATCGCCGAGTAAGGCCGCCAGAAGTGCCAGCGTGAGCTGCGCCTGGTCGGGCGGGAGCTTCTCGGCCTTCTGCCCGAAGAGCCCCCGCTCGAGCTTCTGGTTCAGCTCGAGCATCTGGAGGTAAAGCGTGCGGTAGCGTTCGCGCTCGTCGGCAAGCTTGGCGTTCTGCTCGCTGAGCTCCCTCAATGTGGCCTGGAGGGCATCGATCCGTTCGCTGAGATGTGCGATGGCGTCGACGTCCACGACGACGTCTAGATACCGCGTCGCACTCCAGTGTCAAGGTCTTCCGCGCTGTCCATGCTCCTTCGCTACCCCCGCGAGCAAGTGTGCGAGCTGCGCCCCATCGATGCGCAGCGAAGGTCCTGTTCCCGAAGCATCTCCGGGAACTCGAAACCGCGCGCGATGGAGTCGCTTGTAGAGCAGGCA
Source organism: Myxococcota bacterium (assembly GCA_036758525.1). Lineage (GTDB taxonomy): Bacteria > Myxococcota_A > UBA9160 > UBA9160 > UBA9160 > UBA9160. Next base: position 2,054 of record DAIOWK010000345.1, on the reverse strand, counting down.
GTAGCCGTTGCGGTCCCACCAGAGACACTTCAGGCGATTCGCCCGCTTGTTCACGAAGCAGAACAGTGCACCGCTCTGCGGCTCCTCGCCGAGCACCTGTCGAGCGGAAAGCGCCAGGCCGTCAAACGACCGCCGCAGATCCTGCGGCTCCCGGCACACGAAGATGCGGACTGATGCCGGAATCACGACCGTGCCTGCGCAAGGACGGAAAGAACGCGACGCAGCGTCTCGGGCTCGAAGCCGTCGGGAACGCGAACCGTGAGGCCCTCGAGCCGAAGCTCGATCGTGGCGTCCCGCTCACCGCCACCTTCCGTCTCGCGGAGCTCGACGAACTCGAGGGCAGCGGGCCACCTGCTCCTTCGCGCCTCGACCCGCCTACGCTGCCTCCAGCGCCAGCCCAACAGCGTATTCGGGTTCACTCCCGCCTGTGCAGCGTAAGCATGAACCGACAACCCGCTCGCTTCCCATGCCTCTACGTGACCCTGTCGCTCCGCCTGCGTCGCCTTGGACTTCGCCATCGGCGAGAGTTCTACGCGCCTCCAGCACCCGCGTCAGCTACGCGGTTCGTCCGACGGATACCCGGCATCGGCGACTGGATGAAGCTTCTTTAGGTTTGAGGTCCCCCTTTTCGGGTACGGTTCCCATAAAATCCCGTAGGCGTTGAAATCATTGGAGTTTTTGGCGGGTAGGCGCTGCATTGAGACTGCCTAGGAAGGTACCGACTTTGGCTCAGTTCACGATATGCAGCGCCACCTCGCACAAACTCTCCGGAGAAGTGCCGCCAATCCACGGACTCGCGTGTTCCGAAGGGCCCCCGCTTTGAACCCCCCGTGTTCGATGCTTCGATTCTCCGACTTGAAGAGTCCAACCAAGCTGAACCCGGAACCGCCTGCTGCAGCATACGAGCAGAGGCACGACGGGGGGACTTAGGAGCGCAACTCTACTCGTCCGTGCAACAGTTATACGGCGGCCTCCTCTGGCGGGCCGACCAGCGGCGGTGACCGATGAGACTGTGCGCTCCAAGTGGCTTGGCCAGCCTCCCCATCAGCACGTCGTGGTTCACCGGGTCGAAGAATGTCACTGAGGTGCTTTATGGACTTCGAACCTGAGGGTCTGGCGCGTACCGTCGCCCTTTCTTGTGGTGATATCGACTACCCGAAAAGTCGCGGGTCGCCTGGAGGGGCTTTGGAGGGCATATATTTCAGTGACGTAACTTATTGAAATCAAAGGAAATATAGTCGATAAGTCGCGGGTTCGATTCCCGCTGACGAATCGCGGCTTCGGGAACCTCTCAGGTGCAACGCGACCCAGCCCAACCCAGCCACAAGCGGGCCACAAATTTTCCGAGCACTGACCCTAGCGTTTTCGCGGGGTTACGCGGCCATTAAACGGGTTCGAGTCCCGTCCGCCCCGCCCAAAATCCCCGTCATCATTGAAGAATTTAGTGAGCGAAATTGCCCCGTGGGCATCCCGTGGGCAAACTCACGCATCCGTGTGTCGCTTCTTGAGGGCCCGAACGATCGCATCCGGTGTTGCGGTTGGGCGCGAGTAACGGTCGAGCGAGCGGCCATCTTTGTGCCGGCTGTACGCCCGCAGGAGCCGCTCAGGAAGCACCTCCCCGAGTGCGGTGAGGGTCGAGTGTCGTGTGCCTCGTTGGAACGGCACGTACGCGATCCCTGCCCGTGCGCACGCTGCGCGCCACTCCTGCTCAAGCGGATCGGGAGTCCAGCGCTTTGCGGGGTTCTGCGCTTCCGGACACCAGATGGAGCAGCTGATCGAGCTCCACGGCCGGCCTGCGGCCCTTCGACTCGACAACGGGAGCGAGCTCACGAGCCATGCCTTTGTGATCTGGGCCCAGGAGCGAACGATCGAGCTACGCTTTATCGAGCCGGGGAAGCCCAACCAGAACGCTTTCATCGAGCGCTTCAACCGGACCTACCGAACCGAGGTGCTCAACGCTTACGTCTTCGAATCGATCGAGCAGGTGCAGCAGATCACCGGTAAGCGCTCCATGAACCCGTCTTCCCTCCGCTCCGCTTTTTGGTGAGGCTCAC
>DAIOWK010000344.1:0-3968 GCA_036758525.1 Myxococcota bacterium | reverse complement strand
GTGAGCGTCCATGCGGAGGTTCTTCGAGTTCTTTGGAGGCGCCCGGCACGTGACGTCCGCTCCCATAGCGCGCAACGACGAATCCGTCCGCGACTGGCGCCTCTGGCTTGGGATTGGGCTCACCCTCTCTGGCTCGGCCTCGCCTTCGTCTACATCGATTTCAGCGTGGGGTGGCGGCAATTCCACGCGCAGTCTCTCGGAGATATGGGCCAGTTCATTGAGGGTGCTTTCGCGCCTCTCGTGTTCCTTTGGCTCGTTCTCGGTCTCTCCCTCCAGCAGAGCGAACTCTCCGCCAACAACCGTGCGATCCAGCGTCAATACGAGTTGATGCAAAAGACCGCCGAGCACGCAGAGGTCCAGACCCAGGCCATCGCCGCCAACGAGCTCCACGCCCGGCAGGACACGTTTATTGAGCTCGCGAAGCTGGTTGGGCAGCAGCTCGAGGTGATCGCTGGTCTGCTCTTCCTCTCGAGCCAGGGTCCCGTTGGTAACGGCTCCGTCAGCGATGAGGAACTCGACGTCCTCTGGGCCCGAATGAGTTCCGGCGAGTCGTCTATTTTCAGCCGCCGCCTGATTGCGCTGCGCCTCCGGAGCGCCAATGAGGAAGAGGCGCATGATTTCCTCTGGGGTACGCCGATTCGCGCACGCCACAGCGAGAGCTTTATCTTCAGCTTCGAGCGCCTGCTGCGAGCGGCATCCGACTGCGATCCCGATGGTATGATTGTGGATGCGCTGACTGGGAATGCCCAGGGTCGCGTCTACCGCGTCATGCAGGGTACGCGTATGACGTCGCCTGCCCCCCCGAAGCCCTAGCTAGTCCGTCGCAAAGATATTGACCCGCACCGCAGGAGTTCCCTCTCGTCCTCGAGCGTGGATGGGTCTTCTCCGGGAGCGGAGCAAGATGCCAGGGAAGCTCTTCCCGAGAATCGTCGTCGTGTCTGGCGGCCCCTCCGCCGAAGCTGAAGTATCCAGGAGCTCCGGACGAGAGGTCGCTTCTGCATTAAGGCCCAGGCGTGTTCGAAGATAGAAGGCCAACCCCAGAGCGTCCTTGTGCCGCTTCTGCACTCCTTAGAAGGCGGTCGAGGAGCAAGGGCCTGATCTTTGCCTGTGTGTCGGAGGCGGCCTACCCAATACGATAGGCCGCCTCGCCAGAGGATCTCTGACGTCTCAGCACCCGGTGCTCGACCTAACGGGTGCTAACGCCATGCCCTGTAATAGTGTGGCACCGGGTGGAACCCCGGATACACGCGAATCCCGAAGGGCGGCGGCGGGAAGAAGAGTGGTAGAGGCGGCAAGGGCAAAACCGGGCCATACCAAGGACCGCCCCAGCCACCGTGGTAGTGCCCATGGAAGTGGCGCGGCCCCCAGCCACCGCCGCCCCACGCACGCGCTTCGTGCGGAAGAGCCAGCGTGATTACGGCGGCGCACAGCAGCGCGGCGCAGAGATGAATCGCGTTCCAACGGTTCCAACGAAATGGCAGCCTCATCTTCGGGCCCTCCTCTGGCCCTTTGCCGAGTTCGACTGCGATTGGTTTAAGGTTGAATGAACCTTCCCGCGGGGGCCTCTGTCGTGACTCGATAATGCCCCCCAAGGGAAGGGGGAGACACGGAGTGGCGCCAATGACGCGAGTTCGACGCGATGCACGCCCGCCGGTCAGCCAGGTTCCGGGGAGCCCGGGGAAGGTCACCCTGCACTTGGAGGAGCATCTCGCCACGAGCGATTGCGGGATCGTCATGTTCCAAACACCTGCAGCGCGATCAACTCGACGTGATCGCGGTGAGGTCGCCATGAACGATCTGGTTCGCTGGCGCGAGGGCGTGCGGTACTGTCCTCGCAGAGGTTCGTGCCCATGCCGGTCGACGGATTCGATCCGCTGGACTTCCATCTCTTTCATCGCGAAGAGCTTGAGCGCCGGCTTCGGGACGGTCGCGGCCGCAGCGCGGGCCGCGCCGCCGTGAAGCTCGGCAGCCTGGCGCTGCAATTGCCGGACGGCGCCGCGTACCGCTACGTGCCGAGCGATGCAGGGGTGGACATCGTGGTGGGAGACGACGGCGCTACCACGGTGATCGAACTCGATGTGGAGGCGTGGGAAGGGCTCGTGTACGACTACGAGTCCGCACCAGGACTGCTGTACGCGAATCGGGTGCGCTGCAGGCGGGGCGACGCGATGCGCTTCGTGCAATGGGAGCCCTCGCTGCGTCGGCTCTACACCGGCCTCGAGATCTACGATGGGTCCGCCCTTGACCTGCGGGATCGTCATGGCGCTCCGCTCGAATGTACGCGCACATTCTCGCTTGACGACCCCGCGAAAGACATGGGCCACTTCCTGCGGACGGCGGGCTATCTGCTCGTGCGGGGAGTTTTCTCCGCGGCCGAGATCGACGTGCTCCTCGGCGAGGCTCGGGTGCTCGCGGGCGAGGCGCGGCCGGGCGACAAGCTCTCGTGGTGGTCGAAGGATGCGGGGGGCAGGGAGGTGCTCTGTCGCGTCACGCGCGCCGCCGCGAAACCGCGCTTGGCTTCACTACCGGACGACACGCGCGTGCTTGCCCTCGCGGGGCTCGCCAGGACGCCGCTTGTCCACCGCGACGGCGAGGGCAATGGCGTGACCGTCATCTTCAAGAATCCTGGCATTCACCAGGGCCTCTCCGACTTGCCGTGGCACCGTGACTGCGGCCTCGGCGGACACGCCCTCATGTGCCCGACACTTGATCGTCTCGGTCTATCTGACGCGGGCGACGCAAGAGACGGGGGAGCTGCGCTTCCTGCCCGGCTCCTGGAATCGCGCGTGCGCCTTTGCCGAGGCGAGCGATCCGCGCGCGCCACGCGGCGTTTCCTTCGCAGCCGAGCCGGGCGACGTGAGCGTCCACTTCGGCGATGTTCTGCACGCGGCGCCGCCGCCTACGCGCGATGACCTCGATGCCTACCGTATCAGCGCCATCACGGGGTTCGCACCGCCCAGCTCTCGGGTTCATCGCGGCAAGAGCTACAACGAGGCACTGCACCGCCGCGATGATGGGCAGATCGTGCACCTCGCGCAGGTTGCTCAAAACACCGAGCGCTGAGAGGCGGAGAAGAGCACAAAGGCACGGTTCAGGGCGAGTGAATCATCCGACAAATGATGAGATCGGGGCGCCCGCGTTCCCAGGACCAAGGTCCGCCCTCCCAGCAGACGAAGCGGTAGACAGCGCGACTCAACGTGGTTCGCGGCTGCAGTCACGGCCGGAGGAGAGAAAGTGGGTGTGAGGGCGTCTGAGAGCCTCTAAAGAACGGCTTCATTCATCCCGCGCTCTTCGGCTCATCGCCGGCGAGTAGCAGGTCGATCTCCGCGTCGGTCAACACGCGCTTGCAGTTACGCCCGCCATCTTTTGCGAGGACGCGATCGGCGCGACCGAGCAGGATTTCAACGACGGGCCCATTTTCCTCCGACGAGGTCCGGACGTGGCGCACCAGGTCGGTTAGGTGCATAGACGGTCGATCTCGAGAGGGATTTGCTCGCACACGAGGACCATCAGGCGCGCAGAGTAGGTTCACCCGCAAATCCAAGGAACTAAACCTTTGGTGAGGTCGAAATATTCGTTCGTAGTACATAAATCTGTGTGTAAGCCCATTTGGATCTGCACACGGACAGGCCGTTCGCAGTCTCCCTAGCTCGCGAGCTGTCGGCGCAAGCGCCTCGCCGCCAGAGCAAAGAGCACGGCGGCCAGCGTGAAGAGGGCCGCAGCCCTGGGCGCCACCTCCGCGGTGCCTCCACCCCGGGCCACAAGATCGAGATATCCTTCCATTGCCCACGTGGAGGGCACAAGCTTTGCCAGCGCGCGGAGTGGAGCGGGGGTCACCTCGAGCGGCCACCAGCAGCCTCCGAGCATACCGAGTGCCATCCCGAGGAACGGTCCCAGGGCGACCGCCTGCTCTACGCTGCGGTACACCGTTCCGAGGAACAGCGCGATCGACGCGGCCGCGGCGACGA
>DAIOWK010000343.1:0-3968 GCA_036758525.1 Myxococcota bacterium | reverse complement strand
GCAGGTCGTCATGTTGCGATCGAGGTCGATCGCTGCCGGGCCGGGCCAGGGGGTGCGGTCCGACACAACACAGATGCAGCCAGCCCGCAGGCCGAAGAGACCGGCCAGCGTGAGCAGCACACCCGACTCCATCTCGCAGTTCAGGACGCCCGCCGCCTGCATCTCCCGGATCCGTACCTCGTGGCCGGGAGTCCAATAGCCCCGGAAACTCATGGATTCGATCCGGCCATCGCGCGCCGCGATCGCGTTCCGGGCGTAGAAGGCGTCCAGCGACCAGGTGATCCCCGCGTGGAGGCGGGCGCCCCGTCCACGAGCGGCCTCGAGCAGGGCCCCCACGACGCGGTAGTCGCTCACGGCAGGGTATTCGGGCTGTACGTAGCTGCGTGAGGTGCCATCGTCCCGGACCGCCCCGGTCGTCACCACGAGGTCGCCGAGCTCAAGCTGTGCCGAGAGGCCCCCGCTGTTGCCGACTCGGATATAAGTATGGGCGCCGAGCTTCGAGAGCTCCTCGATCAGAATCGCAGTGCTGGGCCCGCCGATTCCCGTGGAGGCGGCCGAGAGCCGGACGCCCTCCCGCTCCCCTGTCAGGATGTGGAACTCTCGGACATTGCAGACCTCCCGGACGCCCTGCCAGGAGGCCGCGATGCGCCCGACACGCGCTGGGTCTCCACAGAGAAAGACGTAGGGAGCGATGTCCCCGGGCTTGCACCCTGTGATCGGCTGAGCAGCGCTCATTGCGAGCAACGTAGCCGCCCGCAGGGGGACCCGCTCAAGTTTTCCCGAGAGCACCCGACCGTGCCCTAAGCCTCCCGGGGAGGCACGAGCGGGTGCGGGAGCCACCGGGGCTTGGCTTGTCAGCCCAGGGGCCTCGGGCTATGGATGCCGTTCCCGCCCGGCCGGACAAGGCGTCCGCCCCCCCGCGGGCATGGGAGCTCCGTGGCGAAAACCCTCGTCATCACCGAAAAGCCCAGTGTGGCTCGGGATATCGCTGCGGCTCTCGGCGGCTTTACCGAGCACGAGGGGTACTCCGAGAGCGAGCGCTACGTCATCAGTTTCGCCGTCGGACACCTCTTCGAGCTGCTCGAGCCCGAGGAGATCGACCCGAAGTACAAGCGCTGGCTCTTGGACGATCTCCCCATCCTTCCAGAGGAATTCCACTTCAAGCCGAAGTCGGGTCAGGCCGAGCGCATCCGGACCCTGAAAAAGCTGATTCAGCGCGACGACATCGACTTGGTCGTGAACGCCTGTGACGCGGGCCGCGAGGGCGAGCTCATCTTTCGCGAGATTGTGAAGCATTTCGCCAGCCACAAGCCCGTGCGCCGGCTGTGGCTCCAGTCCATGACCGACGACTCGATCCGCGAAGGCTTCAGCCATCTGCGGCCGGGGGCCGACTTCGAGGGGCTCGGGGCGGCGGCCGAGTGTCGAGCCTACTCGGATTGGCTGATTGGCATGAATGCAACCCGCGCCCTCACCAAGCGGCTCAAGGGGCGCAAGGAGAAGACGGCGTGGTCTGCCGGCCGGGTCCAGACGCCGACGCTCGCGCTCTTGGTAGAGCGCGAGCTCGAAGTGCTTGCCCACGTCCCGCGGCCGTACTGGCGCGTGACGGGCACGTTTGAACACGACGGCCAGACCTACACCGGCACTTGGTTTGATCCAGGCTTTCAGGTCGGCGAAGACGAAGAGGCGCGAGACGACCGGATCTTCGATGAGCAGCGGGCCCGGGCGATCGCGGCCGCGGTGCATGGGCAAAGGGGCACGGCGGAGGAGACGCGGAAGCCTTCGCGGGAGTCGGCGCCGCCGCTGTTCGACCTGACAAGCCTTCAGCGCGAAGCCAACCGGCGCTTCTCCTGGTCGGCGAAGCGAACCCTGGGTGCGGCCCAGCGCTGCTACGAGCAGCACAAGATCCTGACCTACCCGCGCACCGACTCGCGCTGTCTGCCACAGGACTACCGTGAAATCGTGCGCCGCGTGCTCGCCACGCTGGCCGCTGCCGCCCGCCATGAGGCACCCGTCGCGATGGGAGAATATGCCGCTGCGGCGTCGTATCTCGAGCGCGCGGGCCTGCAGAACGAGGCGCGCACCTTTGACAACTCCGGCGTGTCGGATCACTTTGCGATCATCCCGACCGGAACGCTGCCCACGGCTGCGCTTTCCGGCGACGACCGGCGCCTGTTCGACCTGGTGGTGCGCCGTTTCCTAGGCGCCTTCTACCCCGCGGCGCTCTGGGTGCGGGTCGAGCGTACGAGCGAAGTCCTGGGCGAGCGCTTCCGCACGCGTGCCCGCTCGCTCCAGGAGCCGGGTTGGCGCGCGGTCCTGGCGGCGGCGGAGAGCGACGAAGAGGAAGGTGTGCTGGCACCTCTGCGTCCCGGCGAGGACGACGTGCAGGGTGTCGCCGTTCGGGCACCGGCGGCGGAGGTCGTGGCGGAGGAGACCAAGCCCCCGGCGCGCATCACCGAGGCGCGGCTGCTCTCGCTCATGGAGAACGCCGGCCAGCAGATCGAAGACGAGAATCTGGCGGCGGTGTTGCACGAGAAGGGAATCGGAACGCCGGCCACGCGCGCCGACATCATCGAGAACTTGATCGCCAAGGGTTATGCCGTACGCGTTGGAAAGGCGCTGCGGCCGACTGTGAAGGGCATTCGCCTGATCGACATCCTAAAGCGCGTCCACATCGATCGGCTGGCGTCTGCGGAGCTCACCGGCGAGATCGAGACGCATCTGCTCGACGTCGAAAAGGGCCGGCGGACCGCCGCCGACTATATGGGCGAGATCACGGAGTACGCACGCGAGATCGTGAACCGCGCCCGCAACTTCGAGTTCGACGAGATCTATCCCAACCAGGAGTCCCTCGGTCCCTGTCCACGCTGCGGGAAACCGGTCTACGAACGCTCCTGGTTCTACCGCTGCGTGGAGGAGCCGGGGACGCCCGAGGACCAGGTGTGCCCGCTCCGGATCTGGAAGGACACCTCAGGCCGCTACATCGATCGGGCGAGCGCCACCGCGCTGGTCCGTGACGGCAAGACCGGCGTCCTCGACGGCTTCACGGCGCGGGACGGCCGGACCTACCGGGGCCGGCTCGAGCTCGACCGCGAGGCGTGGAGCGTGAAGGTGCGCTCCGAGGGCTGGGCCGATGGGGAGCAGGCGCTGGCAGCCCCGGAGTACGAGGTCAACACCGAGCCGCTCGGTCGCTGCCCGCGCGAGGAGGACTGCAAGGTCATCGAATCGTCCACGCACTTCATCTGCGAGCGCAAGCTCAAAGAAGAGCAGAATGGCAAGGACGATTCGCTGCCCGAGAGCTGCGGCTTCCAGTTGCCGCGGACGGTCTGCAAGCGTGAGATCACACGCGAGGAGGCCTTGGTGTATCTGCGGACCGGAAGAACGGAGCTCCTCACGGATTTCACCTCGCGCTTCGGCCGGCCTTTCTCTGCCACGCTCGTTTTGAAGGAATCCGGTCGCCACGGCTTCGAGTTCCCACCGCGGGCGCCGCGGGGAGGGAAGACGACAGGAGCCGCAGGGGAGGGCGCAGAGCCCAAGCCCGCAGGCCCCGTGCGGGTGCGCCGAAGCCGCGCTCGGGGTCGTACGGCCGCTGCAGAGCAGGGCGACACCACGCTGGCTCCGGCGGTGCCCGTTCAGTCCGTCGCGAAGCGGTCACGCCGCAACGCGTCAACCACCCAGTCCGCGAAGGCGCCGACGCGCACACGACGACCCAAAGCGACAAAGCCCTAGCGCTCCACGCGTCTTTTCTCCCTCCTTCAAGAAATCCGTTGTGTTCTGCAGAACTTCCTGGGTATAAATGCCGCAGCCTGACGGGGGCAGGATCCAGCGCCCGCACTCTCAAGTGTCCGAGACTTGGGTTGTGCAAAACAGGGTCCCGCCACTCATCTGGTATGGGTTTGGTAGCTCGCGTGTCTTCGGGGGAAGGCGCGGTGGGCGGTCTCGCCTGCCACGCACTAGACGAGCAGGAGGGG
>DAIOWK010000342.1:0-3978 GCA_036758525.1 Myxococcota bacterium | reverse complement strand
TCCTCGAAGCCCTCCACGGGGATCCTTATCTCTCTGCGCTCTCGCGCTCATGTTTCGGCGCTTTGCTCGGTGGCGGGCTTTTGTGGAGCGTGGGTTTTACCCACGCCCGCCTCTCGGTGGCTTTGGGCCGGAGCTTCGAGCATTGGCCTGGAGACGGCGCCGCGTACCCTGGCCCGGGGAGCCTCGACTACTGGACGTGGTTTCCAGGCCTGGGGTTTGGCGATGTGAAGCTCCTCGCGATGATCGGAGCCTTCGTGGGCCCGGGCGGCGTGATCGAGACTCTTCTCGCTGCATCGATTGTGGGGCTTGCGCTCGGTGTTGCGAGCGCTCTCGTTACGCGCCGCTGGAACTCGCCCTTTGGCTTCGGACCCGCGCTCGCGGTGGGGGCTCTCTTGGTTGTCCTCGTTCCCCATCCGTCTTTGCTTCCGTAGAGGCCGCTCGCGGCAACACGGTGGGTTCTCCCCTAGGCTTCGGCCGCGAGGGAGGACGGGTGGCCCAAATCGAGATGCCGTCTTTTATCGGACCCAATGCGCAACAGATTCAATACTGGAACGAAGCCGCAGGGGAGACTTGGGCGGCCCGCGAAGACACCCTCGATCAAATGATCGCCCCGATCGGCGAACGGGTGCTGGCGCTCGCCGCCGCGGCGCCGGGCGAGAAGGTGGTCGACGTGGGTTGCGGCTGCGGCGCCACGACCCTCGAGCTTGCACGCCAGGTTGGGCTCAAAGGCGCCGTGCTCGGCGTCGATGTGTCGCGCCCCATGCTGGGACGCGCCCTTGTGCGAGCCAAAGCGCGCGGCCCCCACACGAACTTTTTGCTCGCCGACGCGCAAACCGCGGACCTCGGACGAGAAGACTTCGACCTCGTGTTCTCTCGCTTCGGAGTCATGTTCTTCGCCGACCCGACGGCGGCCTTCGCAAACCTGCGCCGCGCACTCCGTACCGGTGGGCGCCTGGCCTTCGTTTGTTGGCAGCCCTTCCAGTGCAATCCGTGGATGCTCGTGCCCACAATTGCCATCGCCCGTCACGCGCCCATGTCGCCCCCGGATCCCAATCTGCCTGGCCCCTTTGCCTTCGCCGACCCCGAGCGTGTCCGCAGCATCCTGTCCCGCGCGAACTTCAGTGAGGTCGCAATCGACGGTGTGGAGTTGTCGCTCGCCCCAGGCGGCGGTGACCCGGATCGCGCAGCGGAGTTTGCACTCGAGATTGGGCCCGGGGCCGCTGCGCTTCGCGCTGCGGGCGCAGGTCCGGAACTCCGCGCGCTGGCCGCCGACAGCGTTCGCGAAGCGTTCGGGCCCTTCATTCAAGAGGGAGTGCTCCGCATGCCGGCCTCGATCTGGCTTGTGCACGCGCGTCGTGTGTAGAAGAACGGCGGCGCGGCGCTAGCGATCCTGCGTCCCCCGACGCTGGGACTCGCTCTCGGGGGTGTAATGCGAAGAGCGCTCAGCGTCGCCGCATCTTTTCCTCGTCCTCGTCGTCGACTTCAGCGACGAGGTCTGCGGTCGGCAACCGCAAGATGGGGTCTTCCGGAGAGACCTCCGGCGAGGGGAGAGACAGGCGGAAGCGCGACCGCAAGAACCAGCCCGCCATGCGGTATTCGAGAATCAAAAGAATCATCCGTACGCCTAGACGGAAGGCCACCCAGCGATTTCCGGTGACGGACGAGGTCCCTACGCGTTTGCTGTAGTTCACCGGGATCTGGATCATCTTCTGCTTCATCAGGATGCTTAGGATCATCATTTGAGGACCGAAGAAGCTACCCGCAACGCTGAAGAAGGGCTCGATGCGACGCAGCGCGTCGCGGCGCACGCAGCGCAAGGTACAACCGACGTCGGTGAGCGAGGTGGTGTTGAACAGGAACTCCATCAGCTTTGCGACGCTGTAGTTGCCCCACTTAAGGAAGAGGCCCATGTTGGCCCCCTTCCAAATCAGTTCCTTCACCGTTCGGCTGCCGTACACGACCTCGAAGTCCTCGGCATATGCGAGCATCTTCCGTACGTCGCGGGCGTAGAACGTGCCGTCGGGCTCGGAGACGATGATGAGATCCCCGCTTGCTTCCCGGAAGCCGCGCTGGATCGCCGCGCCGTAGCCCTGCCGCGGCTCGTGCACCTCGCGAGCGCAGGTGTGTGCCACTTCTTCGCTGGTTCCCGGGGCCGCGTTGTTGTTGACTACGATGATCTCGTCCACCACGCCCGTTCGTTGGAACTCCTCAATGCACCGCCGGATCGAGGCGCGTTCGTTGTAGGTGGGCAACACCACCGATACGCGCTTTCCGCACCACATCGTTAGGCTCGCTCCGCGACGACGTACATCTGGGCTGCCATCGGCTTTATGGGCGAGCGCAGGTAGAGGCGGGTTAAGCATCCCCATTGGGGTAGGCGGCTTTTCATCGAGAACGGCAGCACGCCGGGTTCGAGACGGATCACATGGAATGCGTGCATCGTGAGCAGTTCCACGATGCTCGCGTCGTCAAAGATCGTCTGGTGGGTGGGGTCTTCGAAATAGCGGTCCGCGCAGAGTCGATAGTTGGGTTGGATCAGGATGAGTCGACCACCTGGTGCGAGCACGCTCCGAATACGCGGAAGCAGTGCGGCAAGCTGTTCCTGCCTTAGGTGCTCGAGAAAGTTGCTCGCGAAGACGAGATCGATGCTCTCTGCTTTGATCCCCGAGAGCGTCGTGGCCTCACCGGTTCGCAGCTCCACTTCCGGAGCCGCGAATGCCGCCATCTGTGGATTGAGATCGAAGGCGATCTTGCGGGGAGCCGGGAATTGGTTGATGAAGTCGCAGTAGCCGGCGCCGAGCTCCACGACGGTGCGCGCCGTGGGTGCGTCCTTCTGCACGAAGCGAACGATCTCGCGCCAAACCCGGCGTCGACCCTTCAGGAAGGGATAGGCGCCGATGTAGGGATTGCTCGGGTTCATTGAAAGTAGCTGCGACGCGCAGCGTGGATCGCGTCGCTCAGGAAGGGGTACGGCTGTTCGTACAAGGTCGCGAGCATCGATGCGCTTCGCTCGCGCTGGATGGGATCCGCAGTCGATTGTGCGATGTACTCGAGAAAGTAATCGAAGGACGTGCGGACCAAGCGCTCGCGTTCCTCGAAAGGAGCGGTCTCTGCGAGCTCGAGGTAGATCTTGGCGAGCATGAAGGCGCTGGCACGATTGGGCGCGATCTTGTGGGCGGTCGAGTAGGCCGCGAGCTGCTCTTCGAGCGGGGCCCCCTCCAACGCGGCGACGCGCCCCTGCAGCACGTAGAGATGCGAGAGCTGGAGCTGCTCGTTCGTCGCATAGCCGCTCGGTCGACGGTCGAGCGCGCGGTCGCGTTCGAGACCGCGCGTGATCTCTGCGCGGGCCGAATCCGTGAGCTCGTGGCGGCGCGCCGCGTTCGTCTCCCTCTCGGCTCGCTCCACGTACAACTTGGCAAGGCCCTGGATCGCCTGCAGAGAGGGTTCCTTGAGATACGCTTCGTAGGACCAGAGTGCGTCGTCGTCCTGCCAAACGGCCTCATGCTGAAGCGTCGCGGCGGCCGAGCCTACGCCGAATCCTGCCGCCAAGAGGAGGATCGCAAAGCGCAACGCACGGCGGGCGCGTGCGTAGAGCTCGCAGAGCAGCGTTGCGGGGATGGCCAGCGCGCAGAACGAGGCCAGATAGAGGTAGCGATCGGCTCTCCAGATATCGACAAAGACGAAGCTCATGTAGGGGACTAGGAGAGCAAGGAAGCCCAAGGAGTAGAAGGCGAGGTCGCGCCTGCGCAGGCAGCAATAGGTGACCCCCGAAAGCACAGCGAGGCCCATCGCAAGGGCCCCGAGCTGCTGCAAGTTGGTGAGTGGGATCTCGACATGGGGCCAGCGATAGAGAATCGAGAGTTGCGCGGGCCAGACGATCGACTGCAGGTACTGGCCGATCACGAGCGGAGTGAAGCTCGCCAAGTTGACGAGATGCACGGGGTCGAGCGGCCCCCGGCCTCGCCAGCCGATCACGCC
>DAIOWK010000341.1:0-3983 GCA_036758525.1 Myxococcota bacterium | reverse complement strand
GCTCGTCCGCATGGGTGACGAGCACGGCCGGCACTAGCGGTGCCGATCCACCAGGAGCTGTACGGAGCGGCGCACCTGGTTGGCGAGGTAACGAACGAGGCGCGCATCCTCCGCCCCCTCCGGACCGAACCGCTCATGGAAGCGCAGAGGCTCCCCGTAGACGATCCGGTAGCGCACCGGATACGGCAGGAGGCCGAGCGGTCCGAACCACGGGAAGGTCGGTGTAATCGGGAGGACCGGGAGCCCGAGGCTCCGCGCCAGGGGCTTCAAATCGAAGAGGATGGGAGCCTGGTCGTCGCTTCCGAGGATCGCCATGGGAATGATGGGTGCTCCCACCCGGAGCGCCTGCTCGACGAATCCGACATGGAAGCCCTGCAGGCGGTAGCGCTGGGTCACAAGCTTGCGAATCCCCTCGACACCTTCAGGGAAGACGAAGACAAGCTGCCCATCTTCCAAGAGGTCCGAGAAGTTCTCGCGGGTTCCCACGACCTGGCCCACCCGCGCGTAGAACACGTTTACCCACGGTAAACGGCCGGCCCATCGGTCGACGATCGCGCGGGCGAGGCGCGGCGGGTCTGTATGGAGCAACACGTCGAGGATCCCCATCGCGCCGTCGAACGGCAGGAGGCCTCCGTGGTTCGCGGCGAGGATCGCCGGACCTTCGGCGGGGATGTTCTCGTGGCCCTCGCTTCTCACCCGGAAATAGAAGCGGTAGAGCGCGAGGAAGAGCGGAAAGGCTGCGCGGAGTGCGCTCGGGGAAAAGCCAAAGCGATCATAAGGCGCTTCCCCGTCGACCAGGTGCCCGAGGGCAACGAGTCGCCGGCGTTCGCTCTCCGGGACAAAGCGGTCGAGCAGGCCGGACTGCTCCGCGAACTCCACCTCCGCAAGGCGGGGCGTTGTGGCCCACCCGCGCGCTCGCGGCGTCGGGTCCGCCTCCAGTCTCCGCGGGCGGGGGCGCGGGGCCCGCTGCACCGGGGCGGCGCGCAGTAGACCCGCACGCGGGGCGCTTGGCCCGCGAAGTCTCCCGAGGCGCTCCGAGAAGGGATCCTCGGCAACCTCCGCCGCTTCGAAGGGATCGGTGCCGAGAGCAGTGAGGGGGCCCATGATGGGCTCCACCACCTCGCTCCGCACACCATCGAGAAAGAGCGGCTCCGTCGGCGTCACGTCGGGGCCCCGCCCTCGGTCGCACCGCGCAGCTCGAGCTCCTCGGCGAGCGCGGCCATAGCCCGCGCGGCGCGATCGCCCGGCGCATACTCGAAAATCGAAAGGCCCCGCGACTGTGCCTCGTCGATCTTCACGTGGAACCCGACCACGGTGTGCGCGATTTCCTTCGGGAAGCGCGTCTTCAGACGTTCGAGGACTTCGTGGGCGAGGCGCGTGCGGCGATAGAACGTAGGGACGACCATCGTGATGCGAAGGGAGGAGTGGCCGTAGCGCAGGCGAAGGGTCTGGACGCTGCGCGTAAGCTCCGCACAGCCGTCGAGCGCCAGGTAGGTAAGCGGAACCGGCACCACGAGCTCCTCCGCGGCGCGGAGCACGTTCATGGTGAGCGGGCCGAAGGACGGCGGTGCGTCGAAGAACACGAAGTCATAGCCCGCGAGCTCGGGAGCACGCCGCAGCGCGGAGTCGAGGCGCGCCGTGGGATCCGCCTCCCCTCCCTCCCATGCTGGAAAGAGGGCGAGCGACTTGTTGGCTACGACGAGATGGAGGCCGGGAATCCGGGTCTTTACGACGGGAAGCTCCCCCACGAACTCGCTTGCTCCCGGATCGAAGGGTTGGCTCTCGGTGGGTCCCGGGCGATCGAGCGGGTCTCCAAGCGCAGCATCGACCAGGAGTTCAATGGCAGATCGGCGTGTGCGCCTTGTCTCGATGCCGAAGACCTTGCCGAGCTGACCCTGGGGGTCCATGTCGATCGCCAGCACCTTTCGCCCGCGTTCGAGCGCAAGATACGAGGCAAGGCTCGCCACGAGCGTCGTCTTGGCGCTGCCACCCTTCTCATTGATGAATGCGATGCGACGCGGAATAGACAAACCCCTCACGTGCGCCTTTGCCGTGGAGTTATCGGTCTCGGGGGGGTCGACGAGATCCGGCGGCTTGTGACGATCCTGAGGCAGCGTGCGATCTAAGGCTCGACAAGGCGCGTTACGGCTTAGTACCCCCGCGCTCGTGGGGTGTCAACCAGCTTGCACCTCTCACTTCGGGATAATCTTACGCCTTGCCCTTTGCCTGCTTCACCGCTTTCGTGAGCGCGGGCACAATCTCAAACAAATCACCTACGACGCCAAGATTTGCGACCTCGAAGATGGGAGCATCGCCATCCTTGTTGATCGCGATGATGTAGTTGGAGTTCTTCATCCCGACGAGGTGCTGGATCGCGCCCGAAATGCCCACTGCGATGTAGAGCTTCGGAGTCACGGTTTGCCCCGACGAGCCAACCTGGTATGCGTGCGGGAGCCAGCCGGCGTCGACCACGGGACGCGAAGCGCCCATCGCACCCCCGAGGGCATCGGCGAGGGGCTGGATCACCTCCGGGAACTTCTCGGGAGCGCCGAGGCCGCGGCCTCCAGAAACAATGATGTCGGCCTTGGAGAGGTCGACGCCTTGTTTCTGAACCGTGCGCACTTCGACGAACTTCGCGCGCAGCTCCTGCGGCGAGAGCGCAACCTGAAGCGGCGCGACCTTGCCGTCGGCCGCACCTTCGAAGGGTGAAGTCGCACCGGGCTGGAACGTTGCGATGACGGGCGAGCCCGTCGGGACGAAGCGCGCATCCAGCTTGCCGTTGAAAATGCGACGCAGGAACACGAGCTTGCCGGACTCCTCGACGTTGAAGCAGTCGCTCACGAAGGCGCCGTCAAGCCCAGCGGCGATGCGAGGTGCCAGGTCCCAGCCGATCGGTGTGTGCGAGAAGAGGATGAGGCTCGGGGAGCATGCGGCGACTGCTGCGCGGACGACCTTGTTGAAGGCATCGACGCTGTAGTGGCCAAGGAGCTCATGGTCGACGAGGTAGACCTCGCCCCCGCCTTTTTTCGCCAGCTCCTCGGCGGCTGCCTGGGCGCCCTTGCCCGCAACGAGGCTTCGAACCTCGGAGCCCTGGGCCTTGGCGATCCGGCGAGCAAAGCTCACAAGTTCGTAGCTTGACTCGCGAACCTTCCCGTTCTGGACCTCAGCGACGACGAGAATATTGGCCATGCGTCCCTACTCCAGGGGCTAGAGCAGCCCGAGTTCCTTGATCTTGCCCATCAGCTTGCTGACGATCTCGTCCGTCGAGCCTGTCACGATCTCCGCGCCCTTGCCCTTCGGCGGCGGATAGATCTTCTCGATTTTTACCTTCGCCGCCGCCGGACCCACCTTCCCTGAGAGCCCAAGGTCGGCGACGGATTTCGTGTCGATGGGCTTCTTCTTTGCCGCCATGATGCCCTTGAGGGACGCGTAGCGAACCTGGTTGATGCCGGTCTGCACGGAAAGGACGCTCGGGCCGGTGAGGTCCACCACCTCAAGGGCGCCCCCTTCGAGCTCGCGCTCCGCCCGGATGGTGCCGTTGCTCCGTGTCACCTTCATGACGCTCGTCGTGCTGGCAAAGCCGAGGAGCTCGGCCAGCATCGCGGGTACGGCGGCAGAGTTGCCGTCGTCCGCCATGAGTCCCATGAGGATCAGGTCGGGATTGTCTGCCTTCGCTACGGCGGCGAGAATCTTCGACACACCGAGTGGGTCAGAGGCGTCGGCCTCGGGGTCCTTCACATGGACCGCTCGGTCAGCCCCCATGCCGAGAGCCGTCCGAAGGGATTGCGTCACGCGATCCGGCCCGATCGACACGACCACGACCTCGACCGCATGCTCTTGAGCCAACAGATCCTTGATGCGCAGCGCCTCTTCGAGGGCGTAGGTGTCGTAGCTGTTGATCTCGAACTTGATGTTGTCCTCTTGGATCCAGGTGCCGTCGGGACGCACGTCGAGGCGTGCGTCCTGATGGGGGACCTGCTTCA
>DAIOWK010000340.1:0-3987 GCA_036758525.1 Myxococcota bacterium | reverse complement strand
ATCGCCGGCGAGTAGCAAGTCGATTTCCACGTCGGTCAGCACGCGCGTGCATTCACGCCCGCCGTCGGCCGCCAGGATGCGGTCGGCGCGCTCGAGGAGGATGTCAACGAGGACGCCGTCCTGAGACACGCCCCGGAGGTGGCGCACGAGGTCATCGAGGCGCACAGCTTTGCCCGTCACGCCGAGTCCCCCACGATCGGCTGGCCTCGCGTCGCGCCCTTCACTGGAGGCGCCCTATTTCGAGCGCCTTCTTGGCTGCTCTCCGGTCCCTTGATCGGCGCCGGCAAAACTCTTGCTCCAGGTTGTAAATCTCGCGGTCGCGTATTCTGATCATCTCGCGCAGCGGCTCGATTTCGGCTTTCAGCTCGGCGATCCGACTCTTGAGCGCGTCGATTTCCAGGTCGGAGCCATCGGGCACGTCCCAGAAGCGAAAGCGCGCCATCACGCGCCCTCATGTGCGGCCAGGGCGACGGCGATGCGCTGAGCCTCTTCCGGGTGTCGCGCGTACCAGCCGAGTATGGCTCTCCGCGCGCATTCGCCTGGTACATGGCGGCGGCGTTTCTGATTCGTCGCCATCACGCCACCTCCGCCGGCGCAGCGCCGTCCGCGCACACGATCGGGTCGCCTGCGAGAAAAGCTTCCGGCGCTAGCTTGGCGCCGAGCCGGAGGGCGCGTCGGTAGCACTCCAGGTACTGATCGTTCACGCCTGAGGTGCGAAGCCCCGCTCCGAAGAGCTCGTGGAGCAGACGCCTCCGGTGGTGAATGGTTGTGAGCTGCCCGCGACGCGGTCCGCGCGCAACACGGGGCCCACCCTTTAGGAAGATCTCCTCGAGCGCATTGACTCGTTTGCCAAGGTCGATCATCTCGCCATCTAATACCTGACGGATGGACTCGAGCTCCTCGAGCGTTCCAGCCACAGCGATGCGGCGTGCGACGTCGTGGAGATCGCCGGCGTTGCATTCCAGATGATCTTTCATTGTCTCCCCCTCCTCTTTGGAGCGGGCGTCACGGCCGGCGGCGGGCCACGTAGCGGAGCAGTACGTCTCGCGCGAAGTCAGAGAGGGACTTTCCCTCGGCCGTCTTCGTCACTTCCGCGTGCTCCGCATCCGTGAGGTTGATCACCACACGATTCCGCCGAAGCTGCGCGGGCGGCTTCGGCTTCGGACCCGTCCCAGGGCGTGCTCCGCCCCTCCCTCGCTTCATTTTCGCAGCCATCCTCACCCCCTTTTGAACTCTTGTCAATCACGTTCAAACGAAGTAGGGTCCGGGTTGAGGAGGTCCCTCCACCATGCCCCACCGAGTCGTATTCTACGCCCGCGTTTCAACCCTTGAGCAGCACATTGATCCCCAGCTCCACGCGCTGCGGCAGTACGCCACGGCGCGCGAGCTCGAGGTGGTCGGCGAGTACGTGGACCACGGCGTCAGCGGCGCGAAGGACCGCAGGCCCGCGCTCGACAAGCTCCTGGCCGACGCCCGGCGTCGCCGCTTCGACGTTCTCGCGATCACGAAACTCGACAGACTCGCGCGGTCGGTGCGCCACTTGACCACGCTGGCCGCGGAGCTTGAGGCGCTCGGCGTGGACCTGGTGGTACTCGACCAAGCGATCGACACCTCGACGCCGTCCGGTCGGTTCCTCTTCAACACGCTGGGCGCCGTGGCCGAGCTCGAGCGCGACCTGATCCGCGAGCGCGTGCTGGCAGGGCTCGCAGCGGCGAAGCGTCGAGGGGCAAAGCTTGGGCGACCCCGTGTCGACCTAGACGGCGAGCGCGTCGCGCGGCTTTGCCGGGCTGGCAAGTCGATCCGGGCCATCGCGGGAATGCTCGGGGTATCGAAGGATGCGGTGGCGCGCGAGATTGCCCGCCAGGGGCCTGGACGCGATCGCACGTCGAAGCCTGCCACCTGTGCCCCGTCAGCGAGGCCGGGATAGCTGACCGCGCGATCCTCCGTGCCGTCGCAAAATGTACTCTCTTTGCGACGCGCTCCGTGGTGGGTCAGTGCCGTTCGATCCCGATAGGTTGCAGTGCGGGACAAGACCCTCCAGGGGAGAGCTTTTCGCGACACACGCCTCGGCGTACCCACGAACCCTCGATCGCTTGCGGCTTTCGTCCTTCTCGGGCCGACCAACACGCGCGTAGGATGGCCACGGGAGGGAAGGTCTCATGGTTCGTCGTCTTCTCTTGGCCGCATCGCTTCTGGCGATCGGCCTCCCGAGTACACTTCGCGCCTCCGATTTCGGGGCGTGCCGAGCGACGCTTGGCAGTCTCGAATGGGATGCCGGCGACGCCAAGCGCGCCGCGGACGACGCTGACTACGAGTGCGGAGAATTCCATTGGTGTCAGATTCGCAAGGAGGAAGACTGCTCTGCGCCCAAGCGGGAGTGTGCATCCGCCAGAAGCGAGCTCACAGCGAAGCTGGCCATCTTGGCGGATAGTCTCGCCTCGGTGAAGAAGGGGTGCTTCGATTGAGGCGAGCCGCGATGCTCCTCTCCCTTGCGGTCGCCGTCCTCGCGCACGGCCCCGGATGCGCCCATGGCCCACGGCGCGAGGCCTGGGATCAGTGGACAAAGCCCGAGGCCACCGAGCAGGAACGCGCGCGGGACTTCGCGGACTGTCGGACGCACGGGCAGTCAGGCTGGATCGGTGGCGGCCCGGTAGGGATTGCCGTCGCCGCTTCGATGACGGAGGGCCATAACAACGACGTCTACCGCGCCTGCATGATCGCGCGCGGATGTGGAACGAGCGGCCCGTCGCGCTGCCCCCTTCGCCGGCGCAATGACACCCCACGGCGCGCCCCGGGAGCGGGCCAAAGGCGCCTGTGCGACGGCCCTCCGTGCGTCTCCAAGGCGTGGCATCTCAGTCGTGGCGTTTCCATCACATTCTCGCCGGTAAGCCGTCGTTCCGAGCCCGGTCGTCTGGGGGTTCGCGCATCGCGTGGCCTCGATTGCCTTCTCCCAGTTCCGGGCCCATGCGGCTTCGCCCACTGCGAATGAACGGCGCTTTTTCGCGTGTTGGAGGGATGCGGGGGGAAGGTGCGCCACGGCTGGGTGTCGGTACCGCCCCAACTCGCTCGCCGTTCCACTACCGTGGTGCGTCTGGTATGGGTAGCTAGGTGAACGACGTCCCCATCTTGACCTTTCAGGAAGCTATCCGAGTCACGCATGGCGCTCGCTCTCGCCTCGTCGAGCGGGCGCACGTAGAGGAGCGCTTCGAGGGCGAGCCGGCCTGGCAGGGCGAGGTCCTGGTTTTTGAGCTTCTGGACCACCCAAGCACGTCCAGGTGCTACGCCTGGGAGGTGGATGGCGTGGTGACGGCGATGCTTGGCGGGGGCACCGTGGACTCGCCGATAGCGGCCGTGCGTGCGTCGATTCTCGCCACTGATTTCGCAGCTCGGAAGGGGAAGCAGCGGTAGCCCCTCCCAGCACCATGGGGGTTGTTTTGCCCCGTCCGTGCTCGATCTGCAGCCGGTCCGATCGCGAGCTCGTGGACGCAGCCCTCGTCAATGGCGGCAGCTTCCGAGAGATCGGAAGGCGCTTCGGCGTCGCCTTGGCGACGGCCCATCGTCATGCGAAGCACGCGCGGCGTGCGGCTGTGCGGACGCTCGAAGAGGCGCCTGAGAGCGTCCTCGCCCAGCGGGGCGAAGCGGAACGGGCCGCCAATCGCGGACCCGCCTGGAGCCCACGCCCCGACGACTTCTCCCCCGCTGCCCACTCGCAGCGCAGGCTGCTCGAGGCAAGACGCAGGGCAGGAATCCCCTAAGCGCGTGACCGGAGCAGGGGAGGGAGTTGGCGTATGTGTGGACTCATCGAGATTTTTGCGCGAATCAACTACTCGACGCTGCGAACGCTCGCCAGCGGCAACCCAGCGGCAAGATTTCGCCCCTTCGCTGGGTCATAAGTCATTGATTTTACAGGGTATCTGTGCGCAGGCGTTGACCCGGACCGGCTGAACGCCATCTCGTCCGGCATGCTCGAAGCGCTCTCCCGCGCCC
>DAIOWK010000339.1:0-4027 GCA_036758525.1 Myxococcota bacterium | reverse complement strand
CAGCCGCCTCGTTCGCTGATTTCTACGCTCACATTTGCGCACGCGCGCCGAAAAGCGCAGTCCCAATCCGTACTTCGGTTGAGCCCTCTTCGATGGCCACCTCGAAATCGTGGGACATCCCCATGGAGAGGGCGACGAACCGATCGCTGCCCACTGCATCGCACAGGCCCCGTGCGAGCTCGCGCAGCGCCGCGAAGACCGGGCGCGCAGCTTCCGGGTCTCGGCTCTCCGCGGGCAGCGCCATGAGGCCTAGGGGCACGAGGTGCGGGAGCTTTGCGCACTCCGCCGCCAGCTCCCCGAGCAGACTCGGCGGGACGCCTCCCTTTTGTGTTTCGCCGGAGAGGTTCACCTGCAGGAAGACCTCGATCCTTCGGCCCACCTGGCCGGCGCGCTGATCGAGCTCTCGCGCCAGCGCGATCCGATCCACGGAGTGGATCACGTCGAAGAGCGCCACGGCTTCGCGCACCTTGTTTCGCTGGAGCTGGCCGATCCCGTGCCAGCGCAGCGCCTGCGGCGTCTTCCCGGGCGCGAGAATCTCGCGCACGGCGTGAATCTTCTGCCGGGCCTCCTGCACGTAGTTCTCGCCGAGATCGCGAAGTCCCAGCGAGACCGCCTCGGCCACCCGCGTGGCGTCGACGCGCTTGGTGACGCCGATCAGCGTAATCTCTCCAGGATCGCGTCTCACCCGGCGTGCAGCGCTCGTGATGCGGGCGCGCAGGGAGAGGAGCCGTTCGGCTACGCCGGAAGCCGTCGTCACGGGAGCGTCTTCCGGGGGCGCGCGGTCGGAGGGGCCTTCTGCTTCGTCTTCCCTGCGCGCAAAAGATCTAGGGTTTCCTCGATCGGGAGTCCGATCACGTTGCTTTCGCTCCCGTCGATGCGCTCCACAAAGCGCCGGCCTTCCCCTTGGGCGGCGTAGGCGCCGGCTTTGTCGAGGGACTCTCCTGTGGCCACGTACGCCCGGAGTTCCGCGTCGCTTGCCGGGCGCATCACGACCGTGCTCTCGACGCACAGCGCGCGCGGCTCGAGGCGGTCGGTCTCCACGACAGCTACGGCGGTTATGACCCGGTGGGTGTGGCCTGCGAGGCGGCGCAGCATCGTCAGCGCCTCCTGGCGGTCCGCGGGCTTGCCGAGCACCGAGTCCTCGAGGACGACGATCGTGTCCGCGCCCAGCACAATCCGGCATGGAGACGCAGGAAAGCGTCGGGCGACGTCGAGGGCCTTCTCGCGTGCCAGCCGCAGCGCAAGCGCCCGCGGCGTTTCTCCCGCAAGCGGCCGCTCTTCAACGCTCGAAGGCACGACCTCAAAGCGCACTCCCGCCCGCGTGAGGAGCTCGCGCCGGCGCGGTGAGGCGCTGGCCAGAACGATGGGCGGTTCCAAGGCGTCCGGCATCGGCCGGGGCTTACCTGTGGGCGCTTTGCCCGTCAAGCACCTGCGCGCAGGGCTGCGGAGACGACTGGGCCCGAGGGGCGCAGATCGATTAGGCTTGGCCTGAGCGAGGTCCCAAGGGGCGCGCTCGCGGCGGCACAGGAGAGGCGGCAGTGGGGGACAAGGCGGGGCAGTGCTGGACGCTCGAGGCGGCGCAGACCCTGCTCGGAGACGTGCGATCGCGGACGGAGCGTGCGGTGAAGGCGGTGGACGCGCTTTTGGCCGAGCGCGAGGCAAGTCCTGCGGCGTCGCCCCAGCGTCAGCAGTTCGATGCCAAGGTGCAGCGGGTGGTGGAGCGCTGGGCGCGGGAGATGGAGGCGCTCGGGCTCGAGGTGAAGGGCCTGTGGCTCGTCGACTTCGACAACGGAAGCGGGTACTACTGCTGGCAATGGCCGGAGGAAGAGGTCACCTTCTTCCATGGCTACGAAGAGGGCTTTGCCGGCCGCACGAGGATTCAGTAGGCGCCCGCTAGTTTCCTCGGGCGCTCAGGCGGAAGCGCATCGGCACGCCCGCTTTCTCGACGTCACAGCTTACCCGACACGCCCCCGATTCTTTGACCATCTGCCGGACGTAGCGCTGCACCACAGGGAGAACCTCAGCCAATAGACCCGGATCGGCCTCTGCGAGCGACACGGGCGCGCGACACTCGATGATCACGACGGATCCGGGGGGCAGACGCAGCACGCGCAGCGCGCTCGTCTCGAGCAAGCACTCGCTCAAGGAGCCGGCCACCTTCTCCCCGGTGGCTTCGATCAGCGGCGGCGGATCGTGGCCGGCGAGATCGGCCATGAGCTGCACCCGCAGGGGCTCCGAGACCTCGGCCTCCGCTTTGTAGTTGGGATGATCGATCCGCAGGCGCGCACGCAGTTCGCGGTTCCGCAGGCGCGCCTCGGCGAGGGAGTCGAGACGAAAGCGCAGGTACTGGACAGCGGAGATGCGATCGGCCTCCAGCTGTCGGGCGTCGAACTGCGCGCGCAGCGCGGTCTCGTCGGGACCTTCACCGAGAACGAGGGCGACATGCGCGTCGATTCCGAGCAGGCGCTCGAGCTCAGGCTTGATGCGAGCGCTCTCCGTGATCTCGATGAAGAGAGTGGCGGAAAGCTCCCCTTCCTTCGGCATGAGCTCGTTGTAGACGTCGAGTTCCGCCTGGATCGCCTCTCGGGAGTCGATGTGCTCGACGCGCAGCATCTCCTGGACCTGGAAACGCAGCGTCTCCCGATTCTCGAAGACGAGCGTCACGCGATCACCCACCCCGACGCGGCGCTCGCGCTTGAGGGCGATCACCCGTGCGCGGTACTCGCCGCGAAGCCCCTCGTAGCGATCGCGCTCGACGATCTCCTCGGGTACGAGCAGCCTCACGGATCGATTCCGTACGCGCGGGCCAAGAGCACGACGGGGTGCACGGGCCTTAGCCCCGTCGCCTGCTCGATGCGCAACGCGGAGAGCGGACAGTCGGTGGACACGACTGAAGCCGCCGAGTCCTCGATCCCGCGCACCATTTTTCGTGCCACCTTTTGCGACTCGGCAAAAAAGCGCGCCTGCATTCCCCACGTGCCATCGACCCCAGAGCAGGCGTCCACGAGCGTGATTTCCGCGCCGGCGAGCTCCAGCAAGTCCCGGGCGCGAAGTCCCACATTCTGCGCGCGCAGATGGCAGGGGGCGTGGTAGGCGACCGCGCCGAGTGGTGCCTGGAAGCTGCGGTCGAGGATGCCCTCTCGGGCGAGCTCGTAGAGGTGTTCCATCACATCCCGCGTCGACGCAGCGACCCGCCGCGCGTCTTCACTCCCGAGCAGGCGGGGATACTCCTGCTTCAGCATGAGCGAGCAGGAAGGCCCAGGCACCACGATCGTTGCCCCGAGCTCCACAAGTTTGATGAGCTCCTCCACGTTCCGGCGTGCGTTGCGCCGCGCCGCAGCAAGATCGCCCGTGTCGGTAAAGGGCATGCCGCAGCAGCGGGTGTAGTGCACCTCTACCGCGATTCCGCTTCGCTCGAGCACTTGGACCACGGCTCGCCCGACGGCGGGATCGCTGTACTCGACCGAGCAGGTCGTGAAGAGCGCCGCGCGCCGTCCCTTGGCCGGCTCGGCGAAGCGTGCGAGCGCTACCGGGCGCTCGGCAGCCCTCCGACGCCACCAACGCGAGACGGTCTGCGAGAAGTAGCGCGGCTGCAACCAGTCGCGGTGGATCCCGAGCGTCTTTTCCATCAGGGTCCGGGCGAGGCGATTGCGGTTTGCGAAGTTCATGAGCACCGGGAGGAAGGAGCCGATTCTTCCAATCAGGTCCGTCTGCGTGGTAAGCCGCCTTAAGAAAGGGATGCCCTCCCGTTCGGTGCGTGCAAGCTGTTGCCGTCGCATGAGCGCGGGAAAATCCACATCCCAGTCGTGCGGCGGTGTGTAGGGGCAGTGGTTGAAGCACTGCTGGCAGTGGAAGCAGAGCTCGTTCACGCGCTCGAGCCCCGCATCGGTGAGCCCGGCCACCTCGTTGTCGGTGGCATCGACCAGGTCGAAGAGCGTCGGGAACGATCCGCAGAGCGGAAGACAACGACGGCACTGATGGCAAACCTCGGCCACGCGCCGCAGCTCGCGGTCGAGCGCGGCGGGGT
>DAIOWK010000338.1:0-4040 GCA_036758525.1 Myxococcota bacterium | reverse complement strand
GTTGCCCGGCCAGGTATACGCGAGGAGGCGCTCGGCCACCGGGGCCGACAATCCAACCACGCGCTTGTCCGAACGCGTCGCAAAGCGCTGCACAAAATGCTGCGCCAGGAGGAGCACATCGCGTCCACGAGAGCGCAAGGGTGGCATGGCGACGTGGAGGACCTCCAGCCGGTAGAACAGGTCCCGCCGGAAGCGACCCTCGTCCACCGCGGCATCGAGATCCCGGTTGGTCGCCGCGATCACCCGCACGTCCGCAGCCACCTCGTGGTCGCTGCCCACCGGGCGCACGCTGCGCTCTTGGAGCGCACGCAAGAGCTTCGGCTGGAGGTCGAGGGGGAGCTCGCCGATCTCGTCCAAGAAGAGCGTGCCGCCTGCGGCTTGCACAAACAGACCCTTGCGCTCGGTGCGCGCATCGGTGAAGGCTCCGCGCACGTGGCCGAAGAGCTCGCTCTCGAGCAGGGTGGCGGGAAGGGCGCTGCAGTCGAGCACCACGAACGGCGCATCACGGCGTGCGCTGTGCGCATGGATCGCCCGGGCCGCCACCTCTTTGCCCGTGCCCGTCTCTCCGGTGATGAGCACGGAGGCGTCCGAGGCGGCGACCTTGGCAAGCAGGGGCCGCAGCCTCCAGATCGGCGGGCTATCGCCCAAGAGCTGCCCAAAGCCTTCTGAGTCCGCCACCGTTTGGCGCAGGCGCACAACCTCGGCGTGGAGCGCGCGATGGCGCGCAGCGCCCTCGATGCGCAGGATCAGCTCCTCGATTTCGAAGGGCTTGTGCACGAAGTCGTGCGCGCCGGCGCGGATCGCTGCGATCGCGGTATCGAGGCTGCCGAAGGCGGTGATCACGACCACCGGAAGATCCGGTCGGTGGTTCACGATGCGGGTACACAGATCCAGCCCCGTCATTCCCGGCATTCGAACGTCGGTCACCACGACGTCGAACTCCTCCGAGAGAAGAAGCGCGAGCGCTTCTTCGCCCGCGTTCCGACCCACCGCCTCGTAGCCACGACGCAGCAGACGATCGACCACCATCTTTCCCATGGCATGATCGTCATCCACCACGAGCACCCGCGTCATGCCGAGTCGCCCCCCTGCGGGAGCCAGACCGTGAAGACGGAGCCGCGGCCGGCTTCGCTTACGACGTCGATCCAGCCTCCGTGGTCAGCCACGATGCCGTAGGCGACAGAGAGGCCGAGCCCCGTACCCTCCCCGACGGGTTTCGTCGTGAAGAAGGGATCGAAGATGCGCGCGCGGGCGTCCTCGGGAATCCCGTTGCCCCGATCGCGCACCTCGACACAGACGCAGCGCCGTTCCGATCCATCTCCCTCTCTCGGAGCCAGTCTGCGCGTCAGGACGGCCACTTCGACCCTGGCGCCTGGCGGCGAGGCCTGAATGGCGTTCATGACGAGGTTCGTGAGCACCTGCTCGATCTGACCGGTGCCGACCTCCGCAGGCACCGCAGGCTCGCGGTCCCGGAACTCCATCAGCACGCCGCGCTTGGAGGCCAGGGGCTCGAGGAACGCGACCGTCTCTTGCGCGAGCTTCACCAGATCGGCCGGCGAGCGTTCCGTCGTCTTGCGCCGCGCAAAGTCGAGCAGCTGGCGCAGGATGCCGGTCATGCGAGTGGTCTGCTCCTGGATCACGCAGGCGGTCTCGCGAATCTCGGGCTCGGAGCACACCTCACCCGAGGCAATCATCGCCGCATGTCCGGAGATGACGTTGAGAGGGGTCCCGAGCTCGTGGGCGATGCCCGACGCGAGCTGGCCCACGGTGGCGAGCCGGTCTGCGTGGCGCACCTGCTCGATCGCGGCCAGGCGTGCGGAGGTCTCGGACTCGAGCTGCACGCGGGCCTCTGCGAGGTTGTCGGTCATCGCGTTCATCTCTTCGGCCAAGAGCGAGAGCTCGTCGTGCTGGCGCAGGGTGATGCGCGAGGAGAGGTCGCCCGCACCGATTCGCCGCGCCTGCAAGGCGAGTTTGCGGACGGGCTCTCCCACCAGACGGACGCCGAGCACCCAGGCAACGCCGCCACAGACCAGAACGAGCGCCGCCGTCACGGCGAGCTCGTGAAGGAAGCGCACATGGATGAAGCGCTGCTCTCCCTCCAGGGATTGGGAGAGCTCGATGTCGCCAGCGACCTGGCCGTCGAGCATGACGGGCGTGTATGTATACACCATTCCGTGACTTCCCCGGGAGCGGTCGACGAGCGAGACGTCGTGTCCCAGCTCCGCGGGAACGACCTGCGCGCGCGGCAGCGCGGGCGCGCCCGCAGAGCCCGGCGCGGCGTCGAGCTGCACCCAGCGAATCTCGGTCTGGAGCTCACGCGCGTCCGCCTCGGCGATCATCGAAACGGCAGCGTTCGGACCGTGGTCGCGCAGGCTCGCGGCCACCGCGGCGGCGAGGGCGCGGCCCATCACGCGGTGGTCGCGGGAGATATCCGTCTCGTAGGCCTCCGCGAACTCGCGCATGCTGAGCCAGGCCTGGATGGCGAAGATCACGGCGAAGCCTGCGAGGAGCGCGAGGGTGAGCTTTCGGACGAGTCTCATGGCGCGACCCTCCGTGGCTGGGGGAGAGAGGAAGGCTCCCCCGCAACCGTAGCGCCCTCGCTCTGCACCGCGCCGAGGCGCGTCTTCGGGCCACATGAAGGGGACCTGCACAGGAGCAGGGCGACGGGGTAGGCTCGAGCACCATGCCGAAGGTCTCTCTCGACCTCGTGGTGGCCACCGTGGTCGCAGTGGCCGCCTTGCGGGGCCTGCTGCTTGGCCTCGTTCGCGAGGCCTTCTCCCTCGGCGCGTTGGCCGCGGCGGTGATCTCGATCCGCTTCCTGACGGGACCCGCCGCCGAGGCCTGCCAGCCCTTCTTTGGGGACCGCGTGCCCCCCATGGCCCTCAAGGCCGGCTGCGCCGTCCTGGTCGCGCTCATCGGTGTGGCGACGGTGGCAGTGCTCGGGCGGCTCGTGCAGCGTGGCGTCAAGGCCGCCCGCTTGGGCTTTGCCGACCGCATTGCGGGTGCGGGCCTTGGCGCGGCCGAGGGGCTGCTCGTCGTCTCTCTCGGACTCGCCGTGCTGAGCGCCGCGATCGGTCGCGACCATCCCGCCTTAACCGCGTCGCAGGCCTATGGCTATTATAATCGGGCTGAGCGCGCGATCGTCGGCGAGCGCGCGGGAGAGCGGGATGTGGCCGCGCCGCCCCCGCGGCCCTAGAGGGAAACGAAACCGACCGGACTAGGAGGCGGCGGGCGGATCCACCCAGCGGTCGTGCCTGCGGATCAGTTCGACAAGCCGGTCATCGGCGGTCGCAGCGGGCACGTGGCGTTCCACCAGTTCCTTGCCCACGTAGAGGTTTACGGTGCCCGGCCCTGAGCCCACGTAGCCAAAGTCTGCGTCGGCCATCTCGCCGGGGCCGTTCACGATGCAGCCCATGATGGCGATCTTCACGCCTCGCAAATGCTGGGTCCGGGCTTTGATACGCGCGGTTGTCTCCTCGAGGTCGAAGAGCGTGCGACCGCACGAGGGACAGGAGATGAACTCCGTCCAGGAGGTGCGAAGCCGCGCGCCCTGAAGGATCCGGTATCCAAGGTCGAGGGCGCGGCCTGGATCCCCGAGGAGCGTCGCAGGGAGCGAGATCGCGTCGCCGATCCCGTCGCAGAGCAACGCTCCGAGATCGGTCGCAGTGGCGAGGAGAAGGGCCTCGTCACGGGCCGGACGCCCGTGGCCTCCGCGCAGCACGATCGGGAGATCGCCGGCACCCCGCGCGGCGAGGCGCGCGGCAACGAGACGCGCGTCGTGCACGAAGCGCGCACCGGGCGTCGCGGGCTCGTCGGACAGGGAAAAGAGGATTCGCGAGAGGGAGGCCTGGCGCGAGGTCTCGTGGGCCCGGTCCAGAAGCGAAGCCAGCGCGCCTGCGCGCGCTTCGAGCGCCCACTCGAGGGGGCCGCGAAGCCGGGACGCCGCGGACGCCACCTGCTGGAGCTCTGCATCGCTGGTCTCCGGTGTCACCACGACCACGACGCGCGCTGCGCTCGCCGGCACGAGGCCCACCTTCGCG
>DAIOWK010000337.1:0-4053 GCA_036758525.1 Myxococcota bacterium | reverse complement strand
TCAGCTCGGGTACTTGCATGGCCTGAGGGATGGGTTGCGTCTTTTGCGCTGTGGGTTTCTCGACGCCGCCCGTCCCACAGTCGAGGCCCTTCCAACCTCTCCACGCCTGGCCATTCGCCTTGACGCCAAACCCACGGGCTCCATGCGAGGCGCCATCGAGCTCACCGGGAGTTGGCCCGAGCACCACGAAGCGCATGCGCGCAGCGCGCTGCTCGGCGGGAGCGGGGAGGTCTCGTGCTTCCTGTCTGCCGGCTACACCTCCGGCTGGCTTTCAGGACTTCACGAGACCGAACTCGTGGCCATCGAGACCGCGTGCGCATCGCGCGGCGACCCCCAGTGCGCCTTCGTTGCCCGCGAGCCGCTGGCCTGGCTCTCGGCGGGCGCCGGACAGGCCCGTGCGTCGGTCTGTGCCCTCCCCTTCATGGAGCTGCGGCGCTGCGTGGAGCGCGAGCTCGCCAGGGCTCCGGCAGCGCAGGAGCTCTCGGCATTCGATCCAGACTCGCCTGCGGTCCACGTCTGGGGCCCTGTCATGGTCCTGCCCTTTTCGGGCAGTGAGGAGTGCTTGCGTGCGATCGACCTGATCGGGCGCGACCCCGCCGCCGGGGAGGTGAGCGTCGTCGTGCTCGACCTTTCGGGCGCCGTGATCGATGAGGGGTTCGGCGCGGTGGCCCTCGAAAACGTCCTCGAAGCGATCGAGGCTTGGGGTGCCGAGCCGATCCTCGCCGGCGTCTCGCCCCTTTCCGAGCGGGTCGTGGGCGAGCTTCAAGGCTCGCATCTTGTGGTGCGCAAAGACCTGCCGCTGGCCATCGCATCTGCCTTCCAAATCGCGCACGCCCAGCGCCGCTTTCTTTAGAGCAAGGGAAGTCGTGCCGATGGAGCCTCCTGGAGGCACATGAAGAGCCTGCCTGCCAGCGGCAAATTGAGCGAGACGCCCCTTCCGGTCCTGCTGCTCGAGCTCTCCCGTACCCGCTTCACAGGTGCCCTCTCGCTCTCCCGCGATCGCACGACAAAACGCGTGCTCTGGCGCGACGGGGCTCCGATCCTCGCGGAGTCCAACCTCGCGAGCGAGACCCTGGGCGTAACGCTCCTCGATTCGGGGAAGCTCTCCCGCGAGGATTACTCGAAGGTCGTGGGCTACGTACAGCTGAAAAGCTGCAAGGAAGGCAAGGCGCTCCTCGACTTGAAGCTGCTCGAGCCGAAGGAGCTTTTTCTCGCGCTGAAGGAGCAGCTCCGCCGGCGGATCCTCGAGTGTTTTGGCTGGCCAGATGGCGCATGGAGTCTCGACCCAAAGCAAGTTCCGCCCTCCGACGCCCAAGCGTTCCGCCTCGATCCGCGCGTCCTCGCGCAAGATGGCATCGAGTCCCACTGGAGCCCGGAGCGGGTGCTCGGTTCCCTTGGCGAACGGCTCGGCCGAACGGTTCGCGCCTCAGAGAGTCGTGAGCTGTTGGCCGGGCGGCTGCGCGCAGGCTCCGGCGTCCCCAAGTTCCTCGACGCGCTCGACGGAACCTGCACCCTCGGCGAGGCCCTTCGCCGGGGGGGGGCTCCTGGGGCGCTCTCTGCAGCCTGGGTGCTCGATGCGAGCGGGCTCCTCAGCTATCCCGACCCCGGGGCACAAGACGACTCGCCGCAGAACGACGTCGCGGCGGGTCTCGAGGATTCCGATTTCGATATCGAGGTCTTGGTGAGCGGCGCTGGGGCCTCGAGCCCGGAACGCCCCGCCGCACCAAAGGGGATGCCGAGTCGGAGCCCGGCGGTGGCCGGGGCAGCGGGCCAAGAATCCGCGGATGCGGCCGTGCTGCGGAAAGAGGTCACGGAAAAGCACGCCCGCCTCGATCTCGATCACTACGCGCTCCTCGGCATACCGCGGGAAGCGACGCCCGCGGACATCAAGCGCGCCTACTTCAGTGCCGCCAAACGATTGCACCCCGACGCCCTCTCGCGAAATGGTCTCGAGGCCCTGCGCAAGCCCGCGAACGAGCTGTTTGCGCGGATCGCAAAGGCCTACAGCGTGCTCTCGGATCCGAAGGCACGCCGTGACTACGACGCGGACGCGAGCGGAGCCGAGGAGGGTGAGGCCGAACGAATTGCCCAGGCGGAAACCCTCTACCGCAAGGGTGAGGTCCTGGTGCGAAAGGGCGCTTTTCAAGAAGCGGTCAAGTTCCTGGCACCGGCTGTGGAGCTGTGGGCGGAGGATGCAGAGTACCGCTCCGCTCTCGGCTGGGCGCTCTACAAGAAGGGAAAGTCCGAGCCGCAGCCCGCCCGAGAACATCTCTCCAAGGCCGTCAAGCTCGACCCGAAGAATGCCGTGGCGCACTACCGGTTGGGTGTCGTCTTGCGCTCCCTCGGCGAACCAGAAGCTGCGCAGAAGGAATTGGCGCTCGCGAAGCAGCTCGATCCCAAGAGCAAAGCGGGTTAGCGCTTAGCGGCCGCATTTGCCGGGGCGTCTTGCGCGCCCTCGAGCGCCCGTCGCGCGGCGGGTTCGGTCAGGAGGGCCAGGCGCTCGGGGTGCTTTACGACCCCGACCGGCTCCAGAATCTCCACACCGAGTTCCTCGCCGCCTTTTGTCACGAAGAAGATCCGCGCCTCGCTGTCCCCCACACGGGCGAAGGGCCCCGTCATGGCGCGCTGTTCGGCCAGCACGGCGAGTGCGTCGAAGCTCTCCGTCCGGAAGGGTGAGACCGCGCTGCGGGAGAGGATCGTGCCCGAGGGCAGCGCATAGAGTGCGCGCAGCGTTGGCTCATTGCAGGGCTCCCCGCCAAGGACGCGACGGCCCCGGCGTGTCACCTCGTCACGATCTCGCGCCATGATGCTGTCGCGCTGCGCGTGACCCTGGAAGCCGAGGGCGTGGCCCAACTCGTGAAGCGCAATCCCCATCAGTTCGCTCTCGGAGAGGGCTCGCGTGTGGCCGCGCAGGTCCGGACGGGTCGAGCGCGGAAGGTGGACCTCTGCCTGTACGAGCTCGGCGGCGAGCACCCGGCGGTCCGCGGCGTCTCCAGCTCTGCCAATCCGGCAGTCGGCAATCGTCCTTGCGTCTGCAGTCTCATCCGCTGCGAACGCGAACACGAGGGCGCCGCCCCCCGGCTCCGCAGGCACAAAGTGCACGCCGAGCCCAGCGTCCTCCCAGGCATGGAGCGCAAGCGAGAGGATGTGCGTTTCGGCCGGGCTCGCATCCGACGGGAGGGCAACGGGAATCGCGCGCTTTGGATCCCAGTGACACACGAAAAGCGTAACGCTACCGCCTGCGGGAAGGAGATACGGCGTGATTTCCGAAAGGTGGCTGCCCGGAATCTCCGGCAGCGGCAGCTCCTGTCCCTCAGGACCCTTCCAGACCGCTGCAGCGCAGGCGATGAGGCCGAATGTCAGGAGCAGAGCGGCCGCGCTGCGCCTCACACCGGTACGACACCCCGTTTGCGCCAGGGGCGCTCCACCCGCTTCGAGGCGCAACGCTCGAGTGCCCGGGCCACGACTGCGCGCGTGGCACGGGGATCGATCACATCGTCGATCATGGCCCGGATGGCCGGGACAATGGGGTTGATCCCGCGGCGGATGCGCCCGGCCGCAGCTTCGATGAACTGGCCGCGTGCCGCATCGTCGGGGAGCTCGCGCAGCTGCTTTTGCGCGAAGATCGAGACCATCCCCTCGGGCCCCATCACCGCGATCTCGGCCGTCGGCCACGCCACGATATAGTCCGGCTCGTACGCCCGCCCGTTCATCGCGTAATACCCAGCCCCGTAGGCCTTGCGCACGATCACGCAGATTTTGGGAACCGTTGCCGCCGAGACATAGTGGAGCATCTTGGCGCCGTGACGGATGATGCCCGCGCGCTCGACCTTCGAGCCGATCACGAAGCCCGGTGTGTCTTGGAGAAAGAGCAGCGGGATTCCGAAGGCGTCGCAGATCTCGACGAATTTCGCCGCCTTGTCGGCACTGTCCACGTCGAGGGTGCCGCCCAGGAACATGGGATTGTTGGCGACCACTCCGACGGGTCGGCCCCCGATTCGCAAAAGGGCGGTAATCAGGTTGCGAGCCCACTTGGGCTTGAGCTCGAATACG
>DAIOWK010000336.1:0-4074 GCA_036758525.1 Myxococcota bacterium | reverse complement strand
GATGGGAGAGGGTTAGAGCAACCGGCGTGCCAAGGCCCCAATGAGGCCAGTGCATGAGGAAAAGTCTTCGGTAGATCGGAGGCTTAGGGCTGCAACGCAAGGCCGTCAGTTCGCCCGAGGACGGCCGCGAGATTTAGCGGATCTATGAAGCCGCGTCGCGGTTCCGCGAAGTGCGGAGCTTCCTTATACGGCTGCAAAGCATGCACGGGCCCAAGACCTTGGAGGCGCTGTCAGTCTCCTCCACACGCCAGCCCGTTGCGTGCTGCAATGAGGTCTACCCAACGCGCGCGGATGAGTTGTGAAGGACGCGACACAACGACACGCCTCGACAGGCCTCGGCATCGAAGGCACGGAACGGTCACGGGAGCGAGCCTCCCAAGAGGTGTCGGAGTGCCGACCGCGAAGACAAGGCGCATCCTGATCCTGGGCAGTGGCTTCGGCGGCCTCTACGCCGCGTTGCGACTCCAGAAGGTTCTCCATCGAGAGCTCGACGTCGAGGTCCTGCTCGTCAATCGCGAGAACTTCTTCTCCTTCACACCGATGCTGCATGAGGTCGCCGCGAGCGACCTCGACCTCACGCACATTGTGAACCCCGTCCGAAAACTCCTCTCGCGTGTCAAGTTCTTCCTAGGTGACGTCGAGGCCGTCGACCTCGCGAAGAGAACCGTCACCGTGTCGCACGGCTCCGACCACCATCACCATGAGCTCGACTATGACCAGCTCGTGATCGCCCTTGGATCGACGACCAACTTCTACGGCCTGCCCGGACTTGAAGAGAGCGCGCTCACAATGAAATCACTCGGCGATGCCATCGCACTGCGGAACCGCCTGATTCAGAACCTTGAGGAGGCGGATACGGAATGCGCGGCCAAGGCGGGGCTCCGCGAGTCGCTTGCCACCTTCGTCGTAGCCGGCGGCGGGTTCGCGGGGGTCGAGACCCTTGCCTCGATCAACGACTTCGCACGTGAGGCGCTACGCTTTTATCCCCAGCTGCGGCTCCAGGACCTGCGGATGGTCCTCGTGCACTCGGGGAAGACGATCCTTCCCGAACTCGACCCCAAGCTCGGCCGCTACGCAGAGCAGAAGCTCGCAAAGCGCGGCGTCGAGATGCGCCTCGGCACGCGGGTCCTCGGAGTGTCGAAGGATGGAGTTGCGCTTTCGGACGGAACTACCATCCCAACCCAATGCCTGGTGTGGACCGCCGGCACCTCACCCCATCCGCTCGTCGCCACCTTAGGCTGCGCCAAGCAGGCGGGCCGGTTTCTCACGAACGACCGGCTCGAGGTCGTTGACCAGTCCGGAGTGTGGGCGATTGGCGACTGCGCATTCATTCCCGGTCCGGACGGCAAGCCCCACCCGCCCACGGCCCAGCACGCGTTGCGGCAGGGACGGGTCCTCGCCGACAACGTTGCAGCGGCACTCCGCGGCAAGCCCGGCAGGCCCTTCACCTTCAACACGATTGGCCAGCTCGCAACGATCGGGCGTCGGGCGGGCGTCGCGCAGATCTTCGGCCTGCGCTTCTCCGGCTTTCTGGCCTGGTGGATGTGGCGAACGATCTACCTCTCCAAGCTCCCGCGCACGGAGAAAAAGCTCCGCGTGATGATTGATTGGACGCTCGATCTCCTCTTCTCCAAGGACATCGTCCAGTACGCGACCGTGAAGTCTCCCTCCATCTCGCACCGCAATGATGCGGGCGCGAGCTAATGCCCGAAAGGAACCGTCATGCAAGACCTCTTCTTCGAGCTCCGCCGCTTCGCGCTGAATGTTCTCCACCGACTTGATTTCGTGCCGCCGCTCTTTGCCCGCTTCGTCATCGGCTTCGTGTTCGTGAACACTGGCTGGGGCAAGCTCCACAACCTCGACCATCTCATCCAGTACTTCACCGAGCTCAAGATCCCCTTCCCGCAGATCCAGGCCCCGTTCGTGGCCGGCGTAGAATTTGTGTGCGGGACGCTCGTGCTCGTTGGCCTTGCGACGCGCTTCGCCGCGGTCCCCCTCATCGGGACGATGGTCGTTGCGATCGCTACTGCGCTCTGGCCTGACCTCGACGGGCTGAACGACCTGCTCGGGCGGGCGGAGTTCCTCTACATCGCGCTCCTCGTAGGCCTCGTGATCCGGGGGGCAGGACCGGTATCGATTGATGGCCTCCTTGCGAAGCGCATCGACGCAGCCGACCCGTCCTTCCACACGCACCGCGCGAGCGCTGCTGCCGCAGGCCGCTGAGCACATCGCCACCTTCGCGCGGCGCCGGCATCGAAGGGGCGCCGCGCGCTCGAGGCGGGCCGTAGGGCCTACCACCAGGAGAACCGAGAAATGAAGGCCGTAGCCGTCTTCCCGTCCCAGCGCGAGGTAAAGCTTGTCGATCTCGCTCCGCCCACACTGGTGTCGCCTACCCAGGCTCGAATTCGCATCCTCGACGTAGGTGTTTGCGGGACAGACCGCGAAATCTGTGCCTTCGACTACGGCACGCCGCCCGCGGGTGCGGACCAGCTCGTGATCGGCCATGAGGCGCTCGGCGAGGTGATCGAGGTCGGTTCCGGTGTGACGCGCGTTAAGGCGGGGGACCTCGTCGTGCCGATGGTGCGCCGGCCTTGCGAGGTCCCGAGCTGCACAGCGTGCCGCGCGGACCGCCAGGACTTCTGCTTCACAGGCGAGTTCCGCGAGCGCGGCATTCGCGAACAGAACGGCTTCATGACCGAAGAGATCGTGGAGGAGGAGCGCTACCTAAATCCCGTCCCCCGCGAGCTTCGCGACGTGGGTGTGCTGGTCGAGCCCCTCACCATTGCCGAGAAGGCGCTCCTCCAGATCTGGCAGATGCAGGAACGTCTACCGTGGCAGTGCCCGCACAAGCCCGGCAAGGACCACGGCCACTGCCGTCGCGCGGTCGTGCTGGGTGCGGGCCCAGTGGGGCTACTCGGTGCGATGGCGCTCCGCACGAACGAGTTCGAGACCATCGTCTATTCGCGCGAGGTCGCGCCGAACCCCAAGGCCGATCTCGTCGAGTCCATCGGTGCAACGTACGTCTCGGCCGAGAAGGAGTCGCCGTCCGGCCTCGCGAAGCGGGTGGGTCCTATCGACCTCGTGTACGAAGCAGCGGGGGCATCGTCGATTGCCTTCGAGATGATGCAGTCGCTCGGACCGAACAGCGCGTTCGTCTTCACCGGCGTGCCCGGTCGGAAGGGACCGATCGAGGTCGACACCGACCGGCTGATGCGCAGCCTCGTGTTGAATAACCAGCTGGTGTTCGGGACGGTGAACGCGGGCCGCGACGCCTTCGAGGCCGCGATCCGCGACATCGGATGCTTCTCGAAGAGCTGGCCGCAGGCGCTGCGCGCGCTCATCACAGGGCGCTTTCCGGTGGAACGCTATCGCGAGCTCTTGCTTGGACGTCCGACCGGCATCAAGAACGTCATCACCTTCGCCAGTTGATCCGGCAAAAGGATTCGGAGTGTTCTCCATATCGCCTCTCGCTCGCATGGCCGCCGCTGACGCCGCCCCCAGTTCGGCAGCCAGCTCGGTCGCATCGGTACGGGAGCACTGGCCGGAGTATCTGATGGAGGCGGCAGAACTCGGGCTCTTCATGCTGTCGGCTACGGCGGTGACGGCGCTGGTCGAGCACCCAGGGTCGCCGCTCCGCCAGGTGCTGCCCGACGCCTTTGTGCGGCGTGCGCTGATCGGGCTCGCCATGGCCGCCACGGCCATGGCGATCACCTATTCCCCTCTTGGCCAGCAGTCCGGCGCGCACTTCAATCCCGCGGTGACGCTCACCTTCTTTCGGCTGGGCAAGATCGAGGCGCCGGACGCGGTCTTCTACGTGCTCGCACAGTTCGTCGGCGGGGTGGCGGGTGTGCTCGTGTCGGCCGCGCTTCTCGGCATGGCGATTGCGCACCCCTCGGTGCGTTTCGCGACGACGAGGCCGGGGGCCTATGGCACAGGCATCGCCTTCGCGGCCGAGCTCACCATCTCGTTCTTTCTCATGCTCACAGTCCTCTCGGTCTCAAACTCAAAACGGTTCGCCTGGCTCACGCCGCTCTGTGCCGGGGCGCTCGTTGCGACGTATATCACCTTCGAGGC
>DAIOWK010000335.1:0-4088 GCA_036758525.1 Myxococcota bacterium | reverse complement strand
CGTCCGCCAGCGCCTTCTGCCCGGCCTCCTTCGCCATGTCCGGGTAGTCCCACTCACGAGATCCCGGCTTCTCGAACTTCGTCATCCCGACGCCGACCACGTACACCTTCCGGCCCATCTGTTCCCTCTTTGGTTGGTTTCTGTAACCACCTGAATTTTATTTGACACGTGGCTTTGCCGGCTTGACGTGCCGTCGCGCCACCGCCGCGTGTTCCCCGAATCCGCGTGTCCAAGGAAGGCTGGCAGAGTGCGCTCGGAAACGCCACGCCTTGCTGCTTGTGAGACCCGGACGTGGCGCACTCGAGGCGGTCGCGCCAAGGCCTGCGGCCCCCCAAAAACGCATCCCCCGCGCAGAAGGCTCCAGGTGCGGAACCGACGGAGCTAGTGCGTGGTCGGGCTCGCCTCTTCAGGATCGAGCTCGAGCTCGTCGCTCTCGCCGGTGGCGCTGCGGGGCGTCCCGTTTGGGCGCTCCTCTTGTGGAGCCAAGACCGGCGGTGCCGTGTGCGTACCGGCGTCCTGTGCTTCCTCGGAGAGGAGGGCCCGGTCCAACCCACCCCCGAGGCCGGTCGCTTGGTCTGGGCAGAGTACCCGCGCGCCTTCCGCGAGGTGCTCATACACCGTGCGATAGTGATGGGTCATCGCGCGCAGGAGCTCAGAGGTCTGGCTGAAATGCGCTGCCACTTCGCCTCGGTAGCTCCTGAGCGCCGCCTCGCTCGCGGCGAGATCGGCCTCCAGCTCGCGGCAGCGCTGCGCCGCGGCGCGGGAGGAGGATCGGCCCACGAGGACACCCGCGAGAGCGGCGCCACCCAAGACGAGAATTGCAAGAAGGAGGTAGGGAAGGGGCATAAGGTCCGCCTTTTCGGTCAGAGGATCCATTGGGGCGTCTCCGCTTGCCGGGTACCCCGAGGGAGCGACCCACTCTATCCGACGGAGCGTCCTCTTGGAAGAGCACAATCTTCCTTTGACGCCGCGCCGCGTGCACAAGCTTGCGCAGTGAAGCCCCCGCCGTCTCACTGGCGGTGACTTCGGAGGTTGCCGAAGCGCGCCGGGCCTGGCCGGGAGGCCAAGCCGGCGCACGATGACAGCTTGGTCCCCGCCCACGCATCTTCCCGCGCGGAACCTGCCGTGGTAGAGGGAGTCCACCGCAAAACAGGAGGAATCCCCATGGCCACAATCTTTACCCGCATCATCCGCGGCGAACTTCCCGGTCGCTTCGTTTGGAAGGATGACAAGGCGGTCGCGTTCCTCACCATTAACCCGATCCGCCCAGGGCACACGCTGATTGTTCCGCGGGAGGAAATCGATCATTGGCTCGATCTGCCTCCCGCCCTGCTCGCTCATCTGTCGGTGGTGGCGCAGTCCGTCGGACACGGGCTGATGCGCGTCTTTCGGCCGGTGAAGGTGGGTGTCATCGTCGCAGGTCTCGAGGTGCCCCACGTGCACATGCACCTGATTCCCGTTCAAAGCCTCGGCGACTTCGACTTTTCGAAGGCGGATCAGAATCCCGATCCAAAGGCGATGGACCATGCGGCGGCGGAAATTCGCAAAGCGCTGCGCGCAGCGGGACACGCACAAGCGGTCGACTAGCGAGGCATCATGGAGCAGGCGCTGGCGACCGACACCCCCGCGGTCCTCGTGCGAGACCTCGTGAAGCGCTTTCCAGACGCCGTGGCCCTCGAGGGGGTCTCATTCGAAGTGCGGCGCGGGGAGATTCTCGGCCTTTTGGGTCCAAACGGCGCCGGAAAAACCACGACCCTGCACGTGCTTCTCGGTCTGGTCCGACCGACTGCGGGACACGTGCGAATTTTTGGCCTGGATCCACATCGCGAACGCGCGGCGGCATTGCGTCATGTGGGCTTCGCGTCGCCAGAAGCGCTCATGGACTGGCGCCTTACGGTGGAGGAGAATCTCCGCGTCTACGCAGAGTTCTACGGTGCCGAACGGGGTGCCGTGGCACGTGCACTGAAGGTGCTCGAGCTCGAGGGCGAGGCGCGCACAAAATTCGGACAACTTTCGCTCGGCCAGCAGATGCGCGCGGGCCTCGCACGCTCCCTGCTCCACGGTCCCGAGCTCCTGGTTCTCGACGAGCCCACGGCGAGCCTCGACCCCGACATCTCCGACAAGACGCGACACCTTCTGCTCGCTCTCCGGGAAGAGCAAGCTCTGTCCATCTTGTATACCTCGCACGACATGGCAGAGGTTGAAGCACTCTGCGATCGCGTTGTCTTTCTCCACCACGGAAGGGTTGTGGCCGAGGGCACTCCGCTCGCGGTGTCACGGCGCGTGCTCTCGCGCGCAGATCTCGACGCGGCTTCCCTGGAAGAGGTCTTCCTCAAGATTTCGCGGGGAGGTGGGGCGTGAGCTCCCCGATCGCAGAGCGTACGCGACGGGTGCGGGCCCTCGTTCTGCGTTACTTGCTGCTTTTGCGCCGTGATCCCGCCCGGCTGGTGGACACGTTCTACTGGCCGCTGATCGACATCGCGGTCTGGGGCCTTCTGACGAGCTTCGTGGCAGGCCGAGGCGCCAAGCTCCCCAACGCGATCGGCGTGTTTCTCGGGGCCGCAATTCTATGGAACCTCTTCTTTCGCTGCGCACAGGATGTCTCGGTCTCCTTCCTCGACGACGTGTGGTCACGTTCCGTCGTCACGATCTTTGCGTCACCGCTCTCCTTTGGTGAGTTCGCCTTGGCCATCATGCTGCTCGGGCTCGTAAAACTCATGCTCACGCTGGCAGCGATGAGCATCGCCGCCTGGCTTTTGTACGCATTCAACCTCTTCTCGCTCGGCATCGCCCTCGTGCCTTTCATCGCGAATCTCGTGCTTCTCGGGTGGTCGGTCGGACTCGTCTCGCTCGCTCTCATTCTCCGGTTTGGCGGGCGATGGGCCATCGTCGCTTGGAGCCTGCCCTTCCTGCTGATGCCCTTCTCGTCGGTGTTCTATCCTGAATCGGTGTTGCCGCCGCTCGCGAAGGTGGTTGCACGGGCGATTCCCGCAAACCATGTATTCGAAGGCATGCGGAGCGTGGTGATGGACGGCCGCATGGACTGGGGCCGCCTCGGCTGGGCAACCATCCTGAACCTTCTCTACCTTGCACTCGCCGCCGCGGTGACGGCCTGGGTTTTTCGGGCGGCGCTGCGTCGGGGGCTCCTTCCGAAGGTCCGCTGACACAAGGAGCGGATCTCCAGCACCCACTCACGAGGAGCCGCGGAAGCGGCGCCGGGCAGAGGGCTATGAACAAGGTTGCGGCAGGGAAGGGGGGCCCGGCCCGGATCCGTGGATCGTGTGGCACGAGCTTCGGGCGCAACCGCGGGTTGGCTCGCAAAGCACGACGCGCGGGACTGCTCCTGGTCGGCGTGTTTTTCCTGGGCGCCGGGTGTGAGCGGCTTCAGGCGCGAGACGGCCGGCTCTTTGATGAGTCCGGACGCGAGGTTCTCTACCACGGCGTGAACGCGCGGGTCGCGGGACTCTTTGACGTCACATTTAGCGACGGCCGCCAACCTGTCGAAACCGTGCCTCCCTTCGGCGAAGCGGATTGTCGCTTCCTGAGTGAAGAGCTCGGAATGAACGTGCTTCGCTTGCCTGTGAACTGGAGTGGCATCGAACCCCAACGCGGAACCTACGACCGAGCGTACCTCCAGCATATGGTTCAGCTCGTCGACGAGTGCTTCGAACATGGCGTTTCGACACTCATCGACTTCCATCAAGATGCCTGGTCGAAGGAAATCGGAGAGGATGGAGCACCGCTGTGGGCCATCCTTCCGCCACCCACGCAGCTCCTTCAGGGGCCTCTCACGGACCTCACCGCTCGCCGCTTTAGCGCCGAGGCGATGAACGCGGCGCTCTCCTTCTTCCAGAACGTCGACGGACTCCAGGACGCGTTCGCATCCATGGTCCAGGTGGTGGCCCGCGCGCTTCAGGGTCACCCTGGCGCGATCGGAATGGATCTCATGAACGAGCCCATTCTCTACCCCGGGCAGACCCCCGACCTGATCGGCCCGATCGACGCTTTCTATCGGCACGTGGGTCCGCAACTGCGCGAGGTGGCACCGCGGCTTCCGCTCTTCTACGAGCCGAGCACACGAACGCGCT
>DAIOWK010000334.1:0-4091 GCA_036758525.1 Myxococcota bacterium | reverse complement strand
GCCAGAGCGTCGCGGCCGGGCTGGCGGTCCTGGGCCGATCACTCTTGCCGGGTGGAGGCGATGTTGTTTCTGGGGATTCTCCCACCCGCGTCGCACCCAGGAGCCAGCCTACCCCGTTCGATGCGGCAAGAGACCAGACCAGGTAATCCGTTGCACCGAATGCTCTGGAATCGTCTCTTTAGCCATCGCGAGTCGTAACTCCGATTAGAAACACTTAGAATAGCGAAGGTTTCCGTCGCGAAGCGCGGGCGGCCAGCTGCCGGCGACCCAGGCACTTCGCGCAAAGGCCTCCCTGCGTATGCTCCGGATTTAACCACTGCCAGTAGCGCGCGATCTCGTCCAAGATCAGATGGCTTGCTGGAAAGCCGCTGCACGAAGGCATCGGCAAGCGGCGCCCGCAGGACAGCGGGTGCTGTCCCGTTGCGCCGCGCGGGCGGACGCGGGATCGTCGAGAACGTGCGCGGTCCGAACGGGAGGAGACGTTCTCGGATGATTGCCGTCGTGATCCCCTGCTACCGCGTCCGAGAGGAAGTCTTGGGCGTCATCGCGCGAATCGGGAGAGAGTGCGACGCGATCTACGTCGTGGACGATGAGTGCCCGGAAGGCACCGGCGACCACGTCGAGGCGCACTGCCGCGACCCCCGCGTTCGCGTGCTGCGCCACACCCAGAATCAGGGCGTAGGGGGCGCCACGCTCACGGGTTACCGCGCCGCGCTCGCCGACGGAGCAGCCGTGCTCGTGAAGCTCGACGGCGATGGCCAAATGGACCCCGCACAGATCCCGCGGCTTCTCGCGCCCATCGTCGCTGGCAAGGCGGACTATGCCAAGGGCAACCGCTTCCACGATGTCGACTCCCTCCTGCGCATGCCCGGGGTGCGACTGGCGGGAAACTCTGTGCTTTCCTTTGTGACCAAGCTCTCGACCGGCTACTGGAACGTCATGGATCCGACCAATGGCTTTACCGCGCTGCATGGCGCTGTGGCCCGCAAGCTCTCCCTCGAGAAGATCTCGCGCCGCTTCTTCTTCGAGTCGGACTTGCTCTTCCGCTTGGGTGTTCTGCGAGCGGTTGTCGACGACGTTCCGATGCCGACGATCTACAGGAACGAGAAGAGTACGCTTGTCGTGCCGCGCATCCTTCTCGAGTTCCTCTCCGGACATGCGAAGAACACACTCAAGCGGATCTTCTATTCCTACTACTTGCGAAACTTCAACATCGCTTCGATCGAGATCGTGGCAGGCCTCGTGTCCATTCTTTTCGGAAGCACAATCGGCGTGCGACACTGGTGGCTGTCTCACGATACCGGCATCCCGGCCACGAGTGGTACAGTAATGCTGGCGGCGCTGCCTATCGTCGTAGGCGTGCAGCTTGTGCTGGCCTTCTTGTCCTACGACCTGCAGAACGTTCCGCGCGAGCCCCTGTCAGGGCAACCGCCCGATCCCTACGAACTCGTTGTACGGAAAGATGCGCCCGAACAGACGGGGGAGAGGGAACGAGAAGAAGCGCAGGGGCTCTAGCCCGCTCTCACGCAGGATGCGATCGATCTGGACGAAGTCCATAAATTCGACGTGGGTCTCGTCGCTCGCGAATCCTCGTTCTTGGGGTGTGATCACGACGACGCGGCCGCCGCGCGCGAGGTAGTCGAGATGCTCGCGGACGAGGTCTACCGCGGCAGCACGGCTCATGTGCTCGAGCACGTGCGCGAACAGCAGCGTGTCGAAGCAAGAGGGCTGGGCGTGCGGGGAGGCGCGGAACTCCTCGGGTTGAAATGCGTCGAGTCCGGCCCGGCGGGCGAAGTCCACGGCGAGCGCATTGTGGTCTATCCCGACCGCGCCTTTGCCGAGGTGGCGAAGGTTGCGGCCGACCCCGCATCCCACCTCGAGTGTGCGGCCGCGGGCGAGGCGCCGCAGGTTCCAGCGGTACGGTGCCTGAACATCGAGCCAGCGGCGCAAGCGGCTGCGTGCCGCGCGCTCGAGCCGCGCGGCATACGCGGCCGTCTCCGTCGCCAGCTCCTGCCCCTCTCCACGGCGCTGCGCCGTCATCGCGTTCCTTGTCTCTCTCCCTGCCCGCGGCACGGGCAGTCTAGCAGTG
Organism: Myxococcota bacterium; assembly: GCA_036758525.1. GTDB lineage: Bacteria > Myxococcota_A > UBA9160 > UBA9160 > UBA9160 > UBA9160. The sequence goes on along the minus strand of DAIOWK010000334.1, from coordinate 2,002 downwards.
CCCGAAGGGCAGCTTTGTGGCGGTAGAGCGCATCACGATCGCGATTCCCTACCACGCGGGCCTCGCTCACCTCGAGCGGGCGATCGCGAGTGCGCTCGCGCAGTCACGCCCGCCAGCGACGATCATCGTTTCCGATGACAGCGACTCGCCCGAGGAAGCGGCGCAGCTGGTGGCGGGTCTTGCCGACGCGCGTGTCCGACACGTGTCGGCCGCGCCCGGTGCGGGAATGGTTGCCAACTGGAACCGTTGCCTCGAGCTCGCTGACACGGAGCTCGTGACGCTGCTCCACGCCGACGACGAGCTCCTGCCTGAATACTGCGCCCGAATGGAGGATGCGGCTGCTGTCCACCCTAAGCCTGCCGCCCTTTTCTGCGCCGCAAAGATCATCGATGGAACGAGCAGGCGCCGTTTTTCGTTCCCGGACTGGATCAAGACATGGCTCGTGCCGATCGGCGAGGGCCCGATCCTGCTTGCGGGAGAGCGCGGCTTGCGGCTTCTCCTCCACGGGAACTTCGTGATGTGCCCCACGCTTTGCTGGCGGCGGGCTGTTCTTGGCGAACGACGGTTCGTGCCGCGCTGGAAACAGGTCCAGGATCTCGAGCTCCTCTCTCGTCTTCTGCTCGAGGGCGAGACCCTCGTAGGAATCCGCCACGCGGTATACGCATACAGGCGACATGACGCCAGCGCGACCGCAATACAATCCGAGAATCTTCTGCGTTTCGAGGAGGAGATCGCGCTCTATGATGCCCTGGCGGAGTCGACGCTCGCGCGCGGCTGGCGGCGCGCCGCGCGCGCCGCCCGGGGCAAGCGCATCGTCCGTCTCCATCTCCTGTTCCTGATCGTGCTCGATCTGGTGAAGCTGCGCCTTCGTCGGATCCCGGCGAAGCTGAAACTTCTGGGGGTCGGTCGGTAGCCACGCGGTAGAAGTGGCAGGACGTGGTGCCCCGGGTCGGGCGTTATGTCTCTGAGACGGAGCCCGTCGTCATTTAGAGCCTATCCAAAAACCCAGGATGTGATACAAGGGCGTCACGAACCCCATGACCTTTCCCCCCGTGAGGGGTCGAAGCGCGAGAAGCGAGCACCGGGCCGGCGAGTCTCTGATGAGCTCTGGGGGCGTGTGGAGCCGCTGCTCCCGCGGTATCGGAAGAGCAAAGCGGGCGGGAGGCCCCGGAGAGACTCGCGGCAAGTATTGGATGGCATCCTTGTACGTGCTGCGGACAGGCTGTCAGTGGAAAGCGGTTCCGCAGGGGTCTGGCTCGCCCAGCAGCTTGCACCGGTACTTCCAGGAGCGTACGAGGGAGGGGTGTTCTTCCGCCTCTGGAAAGAAGCGCTCTGGGAATACGACGCGCTGCGCGGGGATCGACTGGGGCTGGCAGAGCCTGGATGGAGCGATGACGAAGGGTGCCGCTGGGTGGGGAAAAATCGCGAGCGCCTCGGCGGGCGGTGGAAAGAAAGAACACCGATTCCAATCGCAAGGAAAGAGTTTTCCTTCGTACCGTGTCCGTAGTCCGAGGCTCGCCGTCCGTCTGCGCAGCCTAGGCTAGAGCTCCCCCCGCTCGGCAGCAGGTCGAGGGGCTAAGCAGGTCGCGGGGGGGCGTTACGAACTACAAGACCGCGCCTGCCGGTGGAGGAGGCCATGGTCGCCCTCGGGGCGTAGCCGAGTCCGGAACGGCGAGGCAGGAGTCAGGCGCAGGAGTGAAGATCCAAGAAGCATTCAACAAAATCAGTTAGTTACAGAAACTCCAACGGAAGAGGAAGCAGGTTGGTCCTGATCTGAATTAAACAATTCCGCTTACTTAAGATAGGTGAGTGCGAACGCCGAGGGGGAGAAAGGCTCATCGCCGATGCGGCACGGAGCTCGAGGTCGGCTGGCAGCACTCGGCCTTCTCGCCTTGGCCGCGCTGGCCGCGTACCACAACAGCTTCTCTGGCCCCTTCATTTTCGATGATACCCGCTCGATCGTCGACAACCCGGACATCCGTCACCTCGCCACGACACTGCG
>DAIOWK010000333.1:0-4112 GCA_036758525.1 Myxococcota bacterium | reverse complement strand
TGCTTCGAGGGCCGCGGATGGACGTTTCAACTCGTGCAGCACAGGCACCGAGGATTAGTCCGGCCGCTCGCAACCCGTGGCGGATGACTCCGCCCCCCTCACCGCAGACCAACCGAGTGGAGCCCGGGCCCGTCTCGACTGTGTTGGCAAAGGCATTTCGCGCCCGGGTCCCCGCTGTGCTCCGCCAAGTCGCCGCCAGGCTGCGCGACACGTTCGCGTCGGTGCCGCCCACACGCGAAGCAGGGCCCGCGGCGGCCGCCTTTGGCATGCGCCTTGTCACGCAACCGCCGCGGCGGGCAGTTACAGCCGCAGCTGCGCTCGGCCGATAGGGCAGGAGACTCGAAGCGAGGCGGTACCTCTCGAATGGCCGGCAAAGCGCGAACTCCCCATCGATTGTCCATATTCTCCCAGCGGCTCGACCGTGCGATCCTGACCGGCTACTTCCTCGGCGCGATCGTGCCTCTTGTGGCACTCGCCTTCCTGGCGTTGCGCTACGTCGTGCCGGCCCTCCCGGACGGACCGGTGGCCAAAGGGCTGCTGGGGGGTCTTGGCTCCGTTGCGGCCCTCACCCTTGGATCGTTTCTGCTGATTCGGCGCACGGCGCAACAGGGTCTCCAACGGATGGACGCCGACAACGGGCGGCTCCAGGGGCTGCTCGATGCGTCGGCGAAGCTCGCGAGCGCAAAGCACGCCAATGACGTCGCTGGGGTCACGGCCGCTGTCGCCCTGGCCGTAACGGGTTCCACCGCCGCCTTTCTATGGATGTGCTCCGACAAGGAAGGCCCGCTGTCCCTGGTCTCCTCCGCGAACGGCGGTCAACCGGGAGAGGCGGTGCGCGCTCAGCTCGAGAAGCTGGCCGCGCTCGTGGTTCGCGACGCAAAACCCGCCGTCTCCGGGGCGACTCCGACGATGCCGGCCGCGATCGTTGCTCCCCTTTCGGGCCCGCGTGGGCCGATGGGCGCTTTGGGGGTCGTGTACTCCGGGGACGCTCACCGTGTGAGCGAAGGTGAGTTGAGTGCCGTCATGACGCTCTGCGCGCTCGCAGCCGTCGCGACCCGCAACACGGACCTCCAGGAGTCCCAGCAGAACTTTTTCACCCATGTGACAGAAATGCTCGTAGCGGCGCTGGATGCGCACTGTGATGTCCAGGTTGGACACTCGCGCCGCGTCGCCCGGATCTCAAACCGCATCGCTCGCTCCCTGGGCTTCTCCGAAGATCGGCTTCATCGACTGCACTTCGCTTCCTTGCTTCACGATGTGGGGATGCTCAAGATCAAGCCCGATCTTCATGGAGTTCAGGCAGCGTACGAAAAGCATCCCGCACTCGGCGCAGGCATGCTCTCGCCGGTCCGCCTGTGGAGTGATCTTGCGCCCTTTGTTCTCCACCATCACGAGTGGTTCGATGGGAGGGGCTATCCGCAAAAGCTCGCGGCCGAGGATATCCCCCTCGAAGCGCGCATCATCGGTGTGGCAGAGGCCTTCGACAGCATGACGAGCCATGCCACCTACAAGCAAGCCATCTCGGCCGAGGAAGCGGTCTCCCGTATCCAAAACGCCGCTGGCACCCAGTTCGATCCCCAGGTCGTGCAAGTATTCGTCGACCTTGTCCAGCGTCGAGAGATCCAGTTCGACGAGGCATCCTAGGAGTCGAGAATCGAGGACGACGTCCTAACCCGGAGCCTGAAAGCGATCGGCGCTGCGCTACGCACCCTGTTGTCGAATTGGCGACGACCTCCTGACGCGGAGATCTGAGGGTGTCCATCCAAAGGAGATCCTTGGCTGGTGCGCGGGACCTAGGCCCGGGAGTCGCCCACGCTTTGGTGAAGGCCCGACCACCCCGGGACCGGGAGCAAAGTTCTCTGCATCTCACGGAAACTTGCCTGCCAAGGCGCTGGCAGTAGGGATGCAGCTTGGGACAGACGGGTTCGACGGGTGGAGGGCGGGGCGCCAAGGGGGAGCTCCCGCTTCACGCAGCGCGTAGCGGTTCGAATCAAATCCAAGGACCTCTCTTAGGGCCTCCGCCGTCTAGGGGGTGGACCAAATGCCGCGTTGCGCTCGACATCCCCACCGAATCGCGTCACGTCGGCAGGTTCAGGGGCCACCTACCACGGGGCCTTCGGTCCCCGAAGGAGGCGCGGGCATGCGGCGGCGATTCATTCCCGAACTCGATCGGCGAGAAGCCCGCCGAATCAAGGAACGCATCCCCTGCACTCTCATGTTGGACGGAGGCCGCCACCCGGGAGTGGTGCAGAATCTCTCGGTTCAAGGTCTCTTTGTGGAGACTCACGCGGCGCCCCTGCTTGGCTCTGCTGCCGTGGTCACCTTTCGAACCACCGGGGGGGAGCAGTTCGTCCTCGAGGTCTCCGTGCCGAACCGGCGACACATCTCGCACAGCCTGAAGCTGCTGGCCACCGGTGGTGTAGGCCTCCGCCTCGTGGAGCCCCCCGCAGCCTATCGGCGCTGGCTAGAAGACGCGAACGCGAGCGTGTCATGAAGGCGCGGATTGCCCCGCTTGGCCCTGGAGAGGAGCTGATCGACGTGGAGGTCTTCCACGCGCTCTACTCGAAAATCGCCGCGGAAGGCACGCGAACCTCAGAGGCGCGCCGTCTTCCCCTCCCGGCCGAGCCCCGAACCTCCCTCGGAAAAGAGCGGATCCCTCTCGACGGGATTCCCTCGGCAGCCCGAGTGACACCCGCGATCCACCAGAAGTCGCGCCCTTCAGGGCCGGCGCGGCCTCCCTCGGCCGCGACGGCGGCAGCGCTGGAGGCCGAGATCGATCGCTCCACGCATCGCGAGCACGTGGCACGCCTCGCAGTCCATCTCGCCCGGGCATACGTGTCGGCAGCGGGTCTGCTGCAAGTCCATCGCGGGGTGATCCACGGCGTCTGCGGTGAGGGAGTCGCCAACTGCGGGGAGCAACTCCTCTTCCCCTCTGACGTGGCGAGCCCGTTCGCCGACGTTGTCGCGAGTCACAAGCCTTTGCGCGGGCTCCCGCCTCAGGATGGACTCGGTGCGCGCATCCTCGGCATGCTGGGGCGTGAAAGCGCTCAGGAGATCGCCGTCCTTCCGATCGTGATTCAAGGCCGGATCGTAGGCCTGATTTACGCCGACAACGGTGCGGAGGCCTTGGCGGATGCTTCCTTCGCCGCGCTGCAAACCGTGTGTATGCGGCTCGCGAAGGCGTATGAGCGGCTGATTCTGGCGCGCAAGCGAGACTCCTCGAAGCGAGCGGTGTCTCTCCGGGGAAATGGAGCGGCGCCGAACTAGAGGCGGGCCCCCGCTAGCTAGCGCCCCCCCCGAGTGCGCGGCCCTGATATCTTCGCCGCCACAACGAGATGCAGCACGCGAAAGCAGGGGATGCTTTGCCCTGGACGGTGCTCCGATACCCGCCGGCGATGGAGGCGCTCCCCGAGCGGGTGCGCGAGAAGGCGATCGAAATCGCCAACGCGTTGCTCGAGGAAGGAATGGACGACGGCCGGGCAATCCGCATCGCCATCGCGAAGGCGAAGCAGTGGGCTGCTCGGCATCCCCTCGAACTCGGCTAGTCGCGCGTCGGTACGCGCTCCAGATCCTCGAGCCAGCACTCTGCAACGCCGTCAGAGGGTGCTCGCCAGTCTCCTCGCGGCGAGAGCGATCCCCCCGAACCGACTTTGGGCCCATTCGGGAGCGCACTGCGCTTGAACTGGCTGGTTTGAAAGAAGCGCTGCAGGAAGACACCGAGCCACTTGCGGATCTCGCTGAGGCGGTAGCCGTCCTTGCCGCTCCAAGCGTTCCAGGCGAGGAACGCGACCTTCGCCGGCGCGTAGCCAAAACGCAATGTGTAGTAGAGATGGAAGTCCTGGAGCGGGTAGGGGCCGATCACACTCTCACTCAGCTGTGCGGGTTGCCCGCCGTTTCTCCCCGGCACGAGCTCCGGACTGATCTCCGTGGACAGTACGCGCTCGAGTACCCGGCCGACGCCCCGATCAAACTCACCCGAATGCGCTACCCACCCGATCAGGTCGCGGATCAGAGTCTTCGGTACGCTCACATTCACGTTGTAGTGCGACATCTGGTCGCCGACCCCGTAGGTGCACCAGCCGAGCGCCAGTTCCGAGAGGTCTCCGGTCCCG
>DAIOWK010000332.1:0-4132 GCA_036758525.1 Myxococcota bacterium | reverse complement strand
GAGCGACGGGACTCGAACCCGCGACCTCTGCCGTGACAGGGCAGCGCTCTAACCAGCTGAGCTACGCCCCCGCGTTTTTTGCTTGCGCGGACACGCCGCGTCACTGCGGCTCTGCGCGCCCCCCCAGTATGCCAAACCAGTCATGGAGAAGGGCGAAGGGAAAGTCCGGAAGCGACGGGAGTCGAGCCGGAACTCGCTCCCGCCCCACCACCAGATCGACGTTTGAGGGGTCCGCCCCACCCGCCAAACTGGCCAGGCAGCCAGTTTTCAAGTAGGCTGCCGCCCAGACTCCATGCCGCTCGCCTCCCCCGCACCCCTGCGCTCCTACAACCCGTTCGTCGTCCTCGTCCACGACCTCCTCGACGAGCGCTCGGCCACCGTCTCCTTTCCGCCCGGGGAAACGCGCCCGTCCCTGGCTCGCACCAGGCGCTTTGCGGACGACCCCCTCTCTCTCCTGCTGGAATCCTATGAGCGCTTCGGGCCCGTCTTCACGCTCCGCCTCTTCCACGCCAACGCCGTCTTCGCCCTCGGGCCCGAGGCCAACCACCACATCACCGTCTCTCACGCCTCCAACTTCCTCTACCGCACCTCCTACTTCCGCGACCTGATCGGCTTCGCCGGCGACGGTCTGCTCACGACCGACGGCGAGTTTCACCACACCTCGCGGCGGATCATGTTGCCCGCGTTTCACCGCGAGCAAATCATGTCCTCGCTCGACACGATGCTCGAAGAGACCTCCGCCGCTCTGGACTCCATCACACCAGGCGACACGATCGACCTCTACGCCTTCACGCGCCGCCTCGCCCTGCGCATCGCCATGCGCGCGCTCTTCGGCCTCGACCCCGACGGTCCGGCCGCACGCTCGATCGACGCCGCCGCCCTGTTCGAGCAAACCCTCTCCTTCTATGCCCGCGACTACGCCCTGCGCATGCTCCGCGGGCCGTTCACGCCGTTTGACCACCAGCAAAAAGCCACCCGCACCCTCAACCGCCTGATCTACTCGGAGATCTCCCGCCGGCGCTCCACCGGCAAGCGCGGCGATGACGTCCTCTCTCTGCTCATCGACGCCACCGACGAATCGGGCGCCGCCCTGACCGACACCCAGATCCGCGACGAGGTCATGACCCTGATGTTCGCCGGCCACGACACAACCACCTCGACGATCGCCTTCATGTTCTACGAGCTCGCCCGCCGCCCCGACGTCGTCGAGCGCTTGCACGCCGAGCAGCGCACTGAGCTCGCCGGCTCTCCGCCCACCCCCGACCAGCTGATGGGCGAGGGCCTGCCCTACCTGGAGATGGTCCTCGACGAGACGCTGCGCCTCTACCCGCCCGCCTGGATCGGTCCCCGCCGCTCCATCGCCCCCTTCGAGCTATGCGGCCACACCGTCCCCGGCAACGCCTTCGTCAACTACTGCTCCTGGGCCTCCCACCGCCTGCCCGATGTGTTTCCGGACCCGGACGAGCTCCGCCCCGAGCGCTTCTCCTCCGAGGCCAAGTCCGCCCTTCCCCGTGGCGCCTACATCCCCTTCGGCGGCGGCTCGCGCACATGCATCGGCATGCGCTTCGGCCAGTTCGAGGTCCGCACGATCGCCACGCTCATCCTCTCTCTCTTCTCCCTCTCCCTCCCCGACGACTTCCGCCTCTCCATTCGTCAGATGCCCACGATCAGTCCCGCTCAGGGACTCCCCATGGTGGTGGCCTCCAGGACCTCACCGTAGCCTCCCCCACATCGACAACTCGTACCCGGCCACTTCCTTTGACCGATTTTGGATTGGGTGTGCTTCCACCCCTTCCACATACACGCTCGCACTTTCGAACAGCGTCAGCTGCAGCGCGCTCAGCAGCCCCGCCGGCCTGGCCACAAGCTTGCCGTCTTGCGCCTGCGCCACTGCGTCCACGCTCGTGCTGACCCCGAACAGCCCCCCGCTCACCCGCACCTCGACCGTTCCTCCTTCGCTCCCCAGGAGCGCCACTTCGACCCCTTCCGGCAGCGCCCGCTTGACATCCGCTTCGCTCACCTGCCCCCGCACCCGCAGCGCGCTCCCGTGCTTTTCGAGCCTCGTATCCGTCAGCCTCAGCCCTCCCTCTTCCACGCTTTCCGCCGTCGCGCTCACCTTCTCCGTCCCCTTCGCTTCCCGCAACAGCGCCGCCGTCTGCTCGGGGCTCACCCGCAACCGCCCCGCGCGCACCGTCACTTCGTCCGCTTCGCGCCACAACAGCTTCACCGCCGGCCACGCCTTCACCGTCACGCTCTTGACCGTCCCGTATCTCTGCACCTTCCCGCGCACCACCTTTGCCGCGATCGCCGGCCCCAGCAGCTGCGCGAGCACGCCCACCGCCACTATCGCGCCCGCCGTCCCGCCCGCGATCTTGACCGTCCTTGCACTGCGCACCCGCCAAGCTTCGCACGTCCCGTCCCACCCGGCCCGTCGCGCCGGGTCACGCGCGTTCGCTTCGCTAGCCTTGGACCCCCGACCCGCGGGCGCGTAGCTCAGCTGGCAGAGCACCTCGCTTACACCGAGGGGGTCGCCCGTTCGAGTCGGGCCGCGCCCATCCTCGCATCCCGATCGATGACCGACTCCTCCGCCCCCGACCACGACCCCGCTCCCCTGCGCATCGCCGTGATCGGCTCCGGCCCGGCCGGCTTCTACGCCGCCGGCCACCTGCTCGCCGACTCCTCCGAGCGCTACGACGTCGACATGTTCGAGCGCCTGCCCACCCCCTGGGGCCTGGTTCGCTCCGGCGTCGCCCCCGACCATCCCAAGATCAAGTCCGTCACCCGCATCTACGAGCGCACCGCCGCCCATCCCCGCTTCCGCTTCTTCGGCAACATCACGTTCGGCGAGCACGTCTCGCGCGCGGACCTGCTCGCCCACTACCACGCGATCGTCTACGCGACCGGCTCGCCCGCGGATCGTCCGTTGGGGATCCCCGGCGAAGACCTGCCCGGCTCGCACGCCGCGACCGAGTTCGTCGGCTGGTACAACGGCCACCCCGACCACACCGACCTCGAGATCGATCTGCTCTCGGCCGAGCGTGCCATGGTCATCGGCAACGGCAATGTCGCGCTCGACGTCGCCCGCATGCTCGTCCTCGCACCGTCCGAGCTCGCCCCCACCGACACCGCCGATCACGCGCTCGACATCCTCGCCCGCTCGCGCGTGCGCGAGGTGATCGTCACCGGCCGCCGCGGCCCCGCTCAGGCGGCCTTCACCAACCCCGAGCTGCGCGAGCTCGGCGAGCTCGCAGACGCCGACATCGTCATCGATCCCGGCGAGCTCGACTCGGCTCTCGCGGTCCCCGACCCAGGCGCCACCGAGAACGCGACCTCCCGGCGCAACGTCGAGATCCTGCGCGACTACGCCTCCCGCCCTCCGTCCGGCCGGCCCAAGCGCATCGTCCTGCGCTTCCTGCTCTCGCCCACCGCGCTGCGCCCCGGTACGGAAGGCCATCTCGGCTCGGTCGAGCTCGTCCGCAACCGCCTCGTCCCGGCGCCCGGAGGCAGCGGCCTGCGCGCCGAGCCCATTGAGGAGGAGCGCGAGACGATTCCCTGCGGCCTCGTCTTCCGCGCGATCGGCTATCGCGGCATCCCCCTTCCCGGCGTCCCCTTCGACGAGCGGGCCGGCACGATCCCCCACGACGGCGGCCGCGTGCTGGACCCGGCATCCGGCGCTCCCCTGCCCGGCGAGTATGTCGTCGGCTGGATCAAGCGTGGCCCCTCCGGCGTGATCGGCACGAACAAGAAGGACGCCCAGGAAACCGTCGACGCGATCTTCGCCGACCTCCCCTCCGGCGAGGGCGGCGCCTCCCTCGCGCACGTCCCCGACACCTCCGATCCCGATGCCGTCGAGGCTCTCCTGCGCGAGCGCCAGCCAGACCTGGTCACCTACGCCGGCTGGGAATCGATCGACCGTCACGAGCGCGCCCTGGGGGAGCCCTCCGGGCGCCCCCGCGTCAAGCTCACGCGTCTGGAAGAGCTCCTGCGCGTCGCCGCCTCCGAACAGCCCTCCTCGTAGGAGACCCACGGTTTGCAGAGGCCACGGTTTGCCGGCCATGTGGCAGACTGACCGCCGCAGGCCCCGTTAGCTCATCTGGTAGAGCGCCGGACTTTTAATCCGGTGGGGCGGGTT
>DAIOWK010000331.1:0-4165 GCA_036758525.1 Myxococcota bacterium | reverse complement strand
GTGCGGGATCGAGCCGGAAGCTCGAGCCTCGGCTTTGCAGCAGAACGCCCGTGCCCGCGCAAGCGATGCCGGATCCAAAGCCGGAAAAGAGGCTTTGAATGAACGACACAAGGTTCCCGCGCTCGTCCGCGGTGCACAGGTACGTCGTATCGCTTGCGGTGAGGCCCGGCGAGGCAGCAGGTAGTGCGCGCTCGCCAATCTTGGCGGCTCGCTTCCGGGCGTAGCTCTTGTCCAGGAGCGCCGTCGTCGGCACCTCCGCGTAGTCGGAATCGGCCACGTAGGCATCGCGATCCGCGAAGGCGAGCTTCACGGCCTCGATTCGGCGATGCCAATCGAGTGCACTCTCGGCCGAGGCCTCCACTGGGTCGAAGGATTCGAGAATGTTGAGGGCGAGAAGCGCCGCCACGCCCTGACCGTTCGGTGGGAGCTCGGCCACGCCGACGCCACGATACGTGGTGGTGACGGGCTCGACAAAGGTGGAGCGGTGGTCTGCAAGGTCCGCGTGTGCCAAGAAACCCGCTTCGGCCCGTGAAGTCGCCACGATCGCATCCGCAATCTCCCCCTCGTAGAAAGCGCTGGCACCTTCCTTTGCGACGCTCCTCAGTGTCGCCGCGAGATCGGGGCTCCGGAAACACTCGCCCGGGCGCGGTGCCCGGCTCTCCGGCGCGAAGCTCGCGCGCGCGGCGTCGTTGCGCAGGGCACCCCCGCGCTGGAGGAGGTTCCAGTAGTGGGAGACGAGCTCGGTCACGGGGAAACCCTCCTCTGCGGCGACGATCGCAGGCTCGAGCAGGTCGCCAAGGGGAAGCTGCCCGTAGCGCTTGGAGAGTGCCTCCCACGCGTGTACGGCACCCGGCACCGTTACCGAAAGAATTCCCGTCGGGGGAATTGCACTGAGCCCCCGTGCGCGAAAGGCTTCCACGGTTGCCGCCGCGGGTGCGCGCCCGCTTCCGTTGAGCCCAACCAGACGACCTTCCTGCGCCAGCCAGAGCAGCGCAAACCCGTCGCCCCCAAGCCCGGTCTGCATCGGCTCGACCACGCAGAGCACCGCCGCGGTAGCGATCGCGGCGTCGATCGCATTGCCGCCGCGGCGCAGCATCTCGATCCCTGCGGCTGCGGCCTGGGGGACGCTTGCGCAGACCATGCCGCGCCGCGCGAGGGCGCACGAGCGTTCGCTCCGCAGAGTGGAGGAGAGGTTCTTGCGCAGGCTCGGGAGCACGAAAGGGATGCTAGCCGGCGGACAGCGGTGGTGGGCGGCGCACCCGGCGAGTGCGAACGGCGACTCACCCCCGAAGCTGGCGCCCGCAGCCCCTACCCGAGTGGGGCCAACTGGGACGGATGGAGGGCTGCATCAAGCACTGCCTCCGCCCGACCGATCTTCGTCGGGGAGCCACGAGGGGAGTGCATGGCCGACGTTCCTTCCGCCCGGCGCGGGCCGGCCTCTGCGTCGCCCGCGGGGGACGCCAAGCCGGAGGATTTCTCCGCAGGGCAGCTGCGACCGGATGGGGTCTTCGGGGGACCGGTCGAGGGCCTCCGGGATCAGGTGCGCGTTCCATCGCGTTATCGCGTACACCTGCTGCCCGACGCCAAGCCGACCGAGCGGGGCGTCGTCTATCGCCGGGGAGAAGACCGTTTCTTGCTGGCGTGGTCGCGGGTCGAGCACTCCCTCGCGGCCGAGGTGGGCGAGCCCGAGGGCGTGCGCACCATCGTCTTCGACTTGGCTCTTGAAGTGAGCGGGGCAGAGTGTGTGGTCTGCCGCCTTGACGCGGAGCCTGGGGATGAGGCGGTTGCCGTCGCGCGGGCGATCCAGCTCGGAATCGGACGGGAGCGCTGCTCCGCCTCGCTGCGTGCCCTCGCGGCGGAGGGTCTGCCGACGCGCTGCTATGCGGACCTTGAGACCCTCTCCGAAGCGAATCTCGAAACGCTGCGCTTCCGCTTCTAAGCGCAGGTGGCGTGGCTGCCTCCTGCGCCGGGATCTCGGCCCTGCTTCGCTTCCCAGGCAGCTCGCCGCTAGGCTCGCTCCTCGTGGGTGGACGCATCGAAGTGAGCCGGGAGGGCGCCCTCGGCTGGATCGTGTTCGATCAGCCCGAGCGGCGAAACGCGATCTCCGAGCAGATGTGGCGCGCCCTCCCGCAAGCTGCGGCCGATCTTTCGCGAGATCCAGCGGTGCGTGTGGTCGTGCTGCGCGGTCGAGGTGACGTCGCCTTCGTTTCCGGCGCCGACATCTCCGAGTTTGAGCGGATCCGCACCGGTGGAGCCGCGGCAGGCGAGTATGACGCGCTCACCGATGCCGCCTTCTCCGCCCTGCTCGGCCTGCCCAAGCCGGTGATCGCTCTGGTGCACGGCTTTTGTGTCGGCGGTGGCCTCGCCCTCGCGCTCACCGCGGATCTGCGCCTCGCAAGCGAGGATGCGCGCTTCGCGATTCCCGCCGCGCGCCTCGGGCTCGGCTATGGGGAGGCCGGGATCCGCGCCCTGGTGAATCTGGTCGGCCCCTCCTCTGCGAAGGAGATCCTGTTCTCGGGGCGCCTGTTCGACGCGCCCGAGGCCCTCCGCATGGGCCTTGTGAACGGAATCTTTCCGAAGGCCTCGCTGGATCAGGCGGTGCGCAGCTCAGCGCAAGCGATCGCCGAGAACGCGCCGCTGACGCTCGCCGCCGTGAAGCGCGTGGTGGGAGAACTCGGACGTGATGAGGCGCTGCGGGATCGGGCGGGCACGGCCGCGGCGATCCAGGCGTGCTTTGAGAGTGAGGATTATCGAGAAGGGGTGCGCGCCTTCCTCGAGAAGCGGCGCCCGCGATTCCAAGGTCGCTAGAGCGCCGCCCCGCGTTTGTCATCGGGGGGCCCTGCGCTATCCAACGGCCCCGTCCGCAGTGGGGAGAAGCTGCATGTCCCAGAGCCCGCGCCGCCGCGTTGCCGTGGTGGGCGCGACCGGAGTTGCCGGCCAGCAGTTCCTCGTGTCCCTCGATCGACATCCGTGGTTCGAGGTGACGGCCCTCGCAGCCAGCGCGCGCAGTGCGGGAAAGTCCTACCGCGCAGCGATCACGAACGACCGGGGACACTTGCAATGGGGTTGCGAGGAGCCGCTCCCCGAGGTGTTCTCGGAACGCCGGGTCGTCGATGCGAGTCATCTCGACCTGAGCCAGATCGACCTTGTATTCTCTGCCGTTGAGAGCACTGCGGCCCGGGCGCTGGAGGAGCGCATGGCTCCGCAGCTGCCAGTGATCTCCACGTCCTCGGCCTTTCGCTACGAAGACGACGTCCCAATTCTCGTGCCCGGAGTGAATCCCGACCACGCCTCCCTCGTGAAGCGCCAGCAGCGCGAGCGCGGCTGGCGCGGGTTCGTGGCGCCGATTCCGAACTGTACGGCGACGGGCCTCGTCACGGCGCTCGCGCCTCTCCAGCGCCGCTTCGGCCTGCGCTCGGTCATCATGACCTCGATGCAGGCACTCTCGGGGGCGGGCCGGAGCCCCGGCGTGGTCGGCCTCGACATCCTCGACAACGTCATCCCCTACATCCCGAAGGAAGAGGAGAAGGTTCAACTCGAGACCCGCAAGATTCTGGGCTCGCGGGAAGGGGATCGCATCCTTCCACTCGGACTCCCGGTCTCCGCCACCTGTACCCGCGTCAATGTGCGCGACGGCCACACCGAGGCAGTGTTCGCCAGCCTTGATCGCAAGGCGACTCTGGACGAGGTGGCGCAGGCGCTCCGGGCCTTCGGCCGAGAGTTCACGGACCTAGGTCTTCCCTCTTGCCCGCCTGAGCTCGTGCAGGTGACCGACGACCCCTACCGTCCGCAGCCTCGCATCGACCGCCGCATCAACGATGGAATGACGACCGTGGTGGGTCGGCTGCGCGAGGACGCGGTACTCGACAATGGCGTGAAATTCGTCCTGCTTTCCCATAACACGAAGATGGGCGCCGCGAAGGGCGCGATCCTCGTGGCGGAGCACCTGATCTATCAAGGGCTGGCGTGAGAAGAACCGACAAGAGGCCCGCGCCGCTCCGGGGGTGCATCGCCCCAGGAAGCTCCAGTCAACCGGCATCACACAACTTTTCCGTGATGGCCTATTGACTTACCGTTCTTCCCAAGGAATCTATGGCCACCGAAAACCGATTTTGGCGCGCCAGACCCTGCCGGCGCGCGGTCGAACGGGCGGGCGTGCCGTCCG
>DAIOWK010000330.1:0-4170 GCA_036758525.1 Myxococcota bacterium | reverse complement strand
AGCTTTTCACCCTCGGCCGTGCGGCCGCGGGAAGCATAGTAGTCGCTTGCAGCCCCCAGGACCCCAGGGTCCAGTGGGTACTCCTGCACGCAGGCCAGCATCGTCTGCTCGCCGCGAGGGTCGTCGCTTCCCCGCTGCTGAATGAGCTTCGCGCGCTCCACGCAGATCCGGGCCGCGAGCGTCAACTCCCCGGTCGCTTTGGCCTTCTCGAGCAGGGACTCGTACGTCTTCTCGGCCTCGTCGAGGCGACCGAGATGCACGAGCGCCGACACACGGACGAGTTGGCCCGCAAGATGGCCGGCCTGGAGTTCCGTCAGCTTGTCAGAGTCGGCCAAAGCGCCGGCAAAATCCCCTGCCGCCAGATGGGCCTGCGCTTGCACCGCCCAGGCGGTGAAGAGGGTTGGATCTTTCTGAATCACGTGGCTCGTCGCCGCCACGGCTTCCCCGTAGGCTTGGCCGGCCACGAGCGCGGAGGCGAGGAGGATTCCTCCTTCGGTGGCATAGGCGTCGCTCGCCGCGGCCTTGCGCAAGGGGCCCACCGCTTCAGGGGTGCGGCCGGTCTGCATGAGGCCAAGGCCCAACAGGAAGTTGGCTTCCGGGTTGTCCGGACTCTTGCTCAGGATCTCGCGTAGGGGTTGCAGGGTGTCGCCGTAGCGCCCGCTTTCCTGGAGCGAGCGGAGATGGGCGAGGCTTGCATCGAGCCTAGGTCCGCAGGCCGCAAGCGTCGCGACGACGATTGACGCAGCGACCAGTGCGCCCAAGAGAGCGCGACGACGCGGAATCATCCCCAGGGTCTCCCAGCCGGCGGCGAACCGAGCAGACTAGCGCGCCCCTCACACCTCACCAATCTCTCTGTCGGGCGAGAGCTCAATCCCAAGGGCTCCGCAGGGCCTGCCAAGGGGCGGCTGCTCGCTTGTGCTTTTCGATGACACTTTCCCCTTCCCGAAGCCACTAATCCGGTGAGTACAGCTCGCGGCGTTTGAGAACCCCCGAGGGGCCTATCGAAGCCTTCAAAGGGAGGGCGGTTTTCCCGCCGGCAGATGTTTCCTGGGCGCGGGTTGCGGCCCGTGAGCGGTCGGTTCGGTTCGAATAGAGGTGCGGTCCGGAAAGGCACACAGGCGTGCGCTTACCCGCGACAGCCAATGCAAAGGAGCACGATGATGCGCATCTTGAAGAGCGGATTACTCCTGGCAGCTGCAACGCTCTTGTTGCCGGTTGCCGCAGGCGCCGTCCCGTTCACCGGCAACGCAATTGCACCGAGCAACTTCAATCTGGAGATTACCAGTCCGGCGCTCGGGAGTGGCAGCGGCTCGGGCGCGATCACGGGTAGCGCTAGCACCGACCTCACCAGCACGGCGACGAGCGTGTCGACGGTCGGTGGCTCGGGCAGCTTCGCCGTGGGCACCTTCACGATTCCGTTCCTGGGTACCACGACGTTGGCGGGCTTCCAGTTTACGACGGCGCTCCCGGCGACAACCACCACGAGCGGCACTAACCCCTTCAACCCGGACCTCGTGGGGACGGTGATCACCGTGGACAAGGGCTTCGTGGAGAACGGCGGAAGCACGCTCTTCGACTTCTCGAAGACGCCGACCGTCGTGACCGCGCCTGCGGGTTCGCTGACGACCCTGGATGTGGTGACTGGGACGTGGACGATCCCCTTCACCAGCACCAGCACGCTCACTACGTTGAGCCTGCCGGTCAATATCATCATCGGGACGGACCTGGTTCTCAAGGGGACGGTCGTTCCCGAGCCGGGGACGCTGCTTATGCTTGGCGCAGGTCTGACGGGTCTTGTGGCTCTCGGCCGCAGGAAGCGCTCCTAGGCCCACCAACAAAACTGGAGTCCCGCAGAGCGCTAAGCGCGGGACCGATGGCTGAGTTGCAGAGCCCCCTCGGCGAGAGTGTAACGCCGGGGGGGCTTTCCGTTTTGGGGCGCGCGGATCACGCGATCTCCATCAGTCCGTTGCCGAAAGCGGTTTGGCTCCGCGCCCGTCATTCCCCGCGCCGTCCACGGCCGTCATCTTGCGCTCGGGATCTGGTCTTCGACTGGAGCGGATCACGGGAATCAGCGCCGGCGCGTTTCCAGTCTCGTGGAGAGAGGACCGACCTGCGCCTCAGCGGCTGCGAGACCTGCCGCACATCGTCCCTCCCCCCCAAGGCAGCGGCGCCACAGCCCGGCCAGGACCTCCCGTGGGAAGGGTGCGGCATGGGTGTAGGACTGGGTGAAGAGGTTCGTCGCGCTCGCCGCCACTGAATAGGATACGGGTTCGTCGCTCGAGCCCGCACCATCCCCGAAGAGAACCATGAGTGCAGCCAAATGTTCTGGATCGAGATCCCCGCCAGAGCCGGTCTGGGAACGGACGCGCTCTGCGAGGGCGTGGGCTTCGGGCGCAGCGGGCTCGTCGTGTAGCCATGCGGCCAAGAAGGTCGCGCACTCGAGCTTGCGAAATCGACAGATCTCCTCAGCAGCCTCCTGCCGCGCCTTTTCCGGGAGCCGGCCACCGCCGCGCAACGCAAGCAGCCGCAAGAGCGAGTGATCGGCCCCCACGCGCGCCGGCTCCGACGCATAGGTGGGCGGGAGTTCGGCAGTCGAACCCAGAAAGAAGGCACGCGCCGCGTGGTGACTGAGGAGCGGGTGGAGGAGCGTGTGCACCGGCCCCTGGAAGGCCGCGGCCTGAACCACGCCGAGCGGGAGGAGTTCGTGGGCCAGGAGCGCGGGCAGGCCGCGAATGCCGGCACGCCCCAGCGATTCCGCCAAGGCGGGCTGCGCCGCGCGTTGGCCGAGGCGCTCTAGGTCGAGCGCGTGCTCCCCGCTCGCGAACCCGAGCAGGAGAAGGTCGCTGGCAGTGGCATACCACACGGCCACTTGATCGAAGACCGCGGCGTAGGTACGCATCACGAGTTCCACGGTTTCGCGGTCGCTGTCGTACACGTGGAACCACTGGACGTAGACGCCACCGGGAGTGAGCCGGGCGCGCGCAGCCTCCAAAAACTCGCGGCTGTAGAGCATCTCGACACCGGTCACCCAGGGATTGCTCGGCTCCGAGGCGATGACGTCGAACCGATCGTGGCTGCGCAAGAGCGTGCGGTAAGCATCGCCCCGTATCGCGCGCAGGCTCGGGCTGCGCGATGCGTTGTGGTTGCCGAAGTCGAAAAGGGGCGCCGCCCGCAGAACAGCCGGCGAGATCTCCGAGACCACCACCTCGCGGGTCTCGGGATAGGACATGAGCTCGCCGGCGGTGACGCCCGTGCCGTAACCAATCACGAGTGCCTTCTCACAGCGGTCAGCCAGCGCCGCCGGGAGCGCCGCCATGAGGACCATGGTGGGCATGTCCACGGCGAAGGGGCCTCCGTCATCGGCCGGGACGGAGCCGTCAGACTTGCCATTGTTCCAGATGCTTCGTACGAGGCTCCCGCCGCTCTTTGCCTCGACCAAGTCCTTGATCGCCACCGATGAGATCGGATCATCGTGATAGAAGACCATGCGCTTGCCGCGGTAGACATCGGCGTAGAGTGCGGCGGGGCCAGCGTAGGTGGATGGCAGGGGTTCCCGAAAGCGGAAGAGGCCGGCGGAAAGGCGCGCGGGATCCCAGCGTGGGAGGAAGAGCAGGCCGCTGAGCGTGGGCAGCACGACGATCAGCGTCACGGCGCTGCGCGAGACCGCGAGCAGGCGCATCGTGAGGAGCGCCGTCCCCACCACAAGTGCAGCGACGGCCACGCAGTAGACCTGGTCAAGATCGAGGACAAACAGGAGTGCGTAGCCACCCACGAGTGCGCCGAGGAGCGAGCCCACCGTGTTCCAGCTGTAAAGACGCCCGGCAACTCCGCCGAGATCGTCAACCTCGCCGCGCAGCTGGTGAAACAGGAGGGGAAGGAGAGCGCCCGAGAGACCAATCGGGAGCGCCAGCACCATCAGGATCGCCGCAAACGCAGCGCCCTGGAACGGCCAAAAGGCCGCGGCATTGTCGCGGAAGAGCGAGCGCAGGACATGTGCGCCGTAGGTCGCGTTGGGGAGCAGCTGGTAGAGCAACACGAGACAGATCACGAGCCCCCACTGCGACGCGACGACATCGCGCGGTCGAATCCGCGGGAGTGCCGAAACCGTGAAGCTCCCGAGCGCGATGCACAGGACAAAGACGGCGACCACCACCGAAAAGGTGAACTGGG
>DAIOWK010000329.1:0-4190 GCA_036758525.1 Myxococcota bacterium | reverse complement strand
CGCCGATCGCGGTGAAATCCGTGCGCCGGTCCGAGCCGATATTGCCGACGACGACAAGACCAGAGTGGATGCCGATGCCGACATCGACCATGACTCCGGCCTCTCCATTCGGGCCTTTTCCGGGAAGGTGAACGTTGCGTTCGGCCACCGCGCGCACGATGTCCTCCGCCGCGGAGACGGCGCGCAGCGCGTGGTCGGGCTGGGCCCCGGGTGCGCCGAAGTAGGCCATCACGGAGTCGCCGATGAACTTGTCGATCGTTCCCCCGCGCGCGAGGATGCGATCGGAGAGCAGCTGGAACACATCGTTCAAGAGACCCACGACGTCGCGTGCCTTCATGCCCTCGGAAAGGCGCGTAAAGCGCCGGATGTCGGCGAAGAGGATGGTGACTTCACGCTCCGCTCCGGAGAGCTCGTCACCGTCGGGTGTCTGAAGCAGCTGGTTCAGCACGTAGTCGCTCACATACCGGCCGAAGGCGCTCTGGATCCGTTCCTTCTGCTGGAGCGATTCCCCCATCTCGTTGAACGCACGGGTGAGCTCCCCCACCTCGTCACGCGAAGTCGGCGGGACGCGGGCCGTCAGGTCTCCTTTGGTGAGCCGCTCGACGCCGGCGCGCAGGCGGCGGAGCGGCCCGGCAAGGAAGGCCACGAACACAAGCCCCGATCCCACCCCGATCACAATCACGCCGGACGCCACGGTGGCGAGCTCTTTGCGACTCTCCCGCACGACGGGATCGACGAGGATCCCGAGGTCGAGCTCCACCTGCGCCTCCCCGATCAAGACGTCCCGGAAGGCGATCGGGGTCGCGACGAGGAGCAGCTTTCTGGCGCGAACCACGGTCGGCAGACGGGGCTGCGAGGAGGCGGCGATCGAGAGCCGCGGGCGCTTCTGCCCGCGCTCCTCCGGGTCGAGGGAGGCCACGACTTCACCGTCGCGCCCGAGGAGTCGCACCCCCACGACACCTTCGCCGTGCCCCACTTCCTTTACGAGACCATCGAGGGTGAGGTCATCTCCCGCGAGGAGTGGCTCCTTGGCATTGCCCGCCAGGTTCGCCACGAGGGCTTGGCCTCGCTCGGCGATCTCGTCCTCGAGGGCGGCGCGCTCGTGCTTAGTGGAGATCAACGCCAGCCCGACGCAGGCCAAGAGCAGGAGCCCGACGACGAGCGCGCTGAATTTCATCTGGAGAGATCGCACGGACCGATCGGACCTCCAGGTGGGGAGTCGGAAACGGGACCTCGTCTACCTCGGCTCGTCGCTCGAAATCCTTAGCGATGACGGTTGGATATCCCCCGGATCAGGCTACTCGCGGCCCCGTCCCCCCGCAACCGAGGTCGAAAGGACACGGTATGGCGCCTAGTCGAATCGGATCTCGAGGATCGTGAACTCACGGGTGCCACGCGGGACCCGTACCGTCACCGTCTCTTCGATCCCCCTACCTAGGATCGCGCGGGCCACGGGGGAAGAGATGGAGATGAGGCCGATTGACACATCCGACTCGTCCTCGCCGACGAGAGTATAGGTGACCTGCTCCTCGGTCTCGACGTCCACGAGCACCACGGTCGCACCGAAGCGCACCGCGTTCGGAGACTGTCCGCTCGGATCGATCACCTGTGCCCGGGCGAGGCGGTCCTCCACGATCCGGATCCGCCCCTCGACATGGGACTGGCGGTCCTTGGCGGCGTGGAACTCGGCGTTCTCGGAGATGTCCCCGTGAGAACGGGCAACCTCGATTTCCTTTACGATCCGCGGGCGTTCCTCGCTCTTGAGGCGTCGCAGCTCTTCTTCGAGCTTCTGATACCCCGCCCGGGTCATAGGGATGCGATCCGCCATGGCCAGTCCGCGCTCCCTTGTCCAGAATCGAACCGCTCGGACGCTCTTCAGAGGTCCCTGAAAACGAAATCCGACGCTCCCTTGGATCCCGACGAAGGGAAGGGGCGCCGGCCGCCTGACACTACCGACGCTCCCAGGCGAGTGTCAACGAGGCAGGGCCGATGGATGAACCCGCCGCTCCGGTGCCGTCGCCCTTGCCGCAGGGCACCGACTCGCCCGCAAGACAGAGGCCCTCGGGTCCGGCTTGGGTCCGCATGGCGCTCCTCTTCTATGGAGCCGTACTCGCCGTGGCCATTGTGTGGCGGGTGGGGATCGAGGGTGAGCCCCTGCTTTACGCCTCCGCGCGCGCGGCGGAGCGCGGCGTGCGGTTTTGGCGGGACCTCGCAGCCGGCCTTGGCGCCGCTGCGCTTGTCATCGTCTTCTCCCGGGAGCTCACCCGCCGCACCTCCTCGGGTCAACTTCTCGCCCAAACTCTCGGGCGCTTGATCGGTCCCCTTACGCTTCGGGAGTGCGTCCTTCTCGCATTGGCCAGCGGGATTGGAGAGGAGGCCTTCTTCCGGGGCGCGCTCCAGCCCCGAGTCGGGCTCGTTGTGGCAAGCCTTCTCTTTGGAGCGGCCCACTTCGTCCCGCGCCGCGGGCTCATCACGTGGTCCCTGTTCTCCGTGGCCGCGGGCTTTCTGCTCGGGGGCCTTTTTGCGTGGACCGGGAACCTCGTGGCTCCCGTTGCTGCGCATGTCGGGATCAACGCCGTGAACCTACGACTCCTCACCCTCGAGTTCGGTCGCGAGCGCTGGGACGCTTCGCGCGCGCTCTAGCGGCCGTCGCGGAACTGCGTCGACTTGTGGGTGGCGAAGAGATGCCGGAGCCGCCCGCGCTGATACTTACCCGTCGAGGTCACGGGGATCTCCTCGCCAAAGACCACGACCTTCGGTGCCTTTGCGAAGGGAAGCTTCTGGCGACAGGCCTCGAGAATCGCACGTTCGTCGAGGGGTGCTCCGGGCTCAAGCTTCACGTAGGCTCCGACCTCTTCGCCGTACCAATCATTCTCAAAGCCCACGGCAAGACCGCGAGCCACGCCGGGGATGCGTGAGAGCACCTCGTCGATCTCGAAGGGCGAGAGATTCACCCCGCCGCGGATGATCAGCTCCTTGAGACGGCCGGTAATAAAAAAGAACGGACGGCCCTTTGTGTCGCGCTCGAAGAAGCCCTCGTCCCCGCTGCGGAACCACCCGAAGGCAAAGCTTTGCGCGTTCGCGTCGGGCCGCGCGTGGTAGCCCTTCATGACGTTCACCCCGCGGATCACGATCTCGCCGCGTTCGCCCGGGCCAAGGGGCCGCCCCTCGCTGTCATGGATCGCCATCTCGTTGGGTGGGATCGGTACGCCAATCGACGGGAAGCCGAAGTCCCGCATCCAGTGCGCGTGCTCGTCGTCGGAGAGATCCAGGGGCAGGAAGCACGAGTAGCAGGTGGTTTCCGAGAGACCGTAGCCGTGGACGATGCGCCGCGCGAAGCGTTCCTCGAAGCGGCGTGCGAGGTCGACGGTCAGCGGGCCAGCGCCACAGATGAGATGGCGCAGACCCTTTAGGTCGACGCGGCGCGCCGCGAGGGCGTCCTCGAGCAGGAATGCGAGGAGTGTGGGCACGACGGAGACGATCTCGACCCCTTCGTCTGCGACCACCTGCCAGAAGTCGTGGGTGCGAAAGCGCCGCCAGAGAACCACGCTCGCGCCGACCACGAAGGGCGTTACCAACGTCACCACGAGGCCGTTTACGTGATGGATGGGGAGCACACAGCCAAGGCGCGAGCCTTCCCCGAGCCCGTGCCAGCCCGCGATGCCCTCGGCGTCCACCAGAAGGTTGCGCTGCGAGAGCACGACGCCCTTGGGCGGACCCGTGGTGCCGGACGTGTAGACGATGAGAGCGTCATCCTCAGGCCCGGGTCGCGGGAGGCCCTCGAGGGCCTCCAGCGCGCCGGGTCCCTCGCGGAGCCCTCCGAGATCGAGCCAAGTGCGGCGATCACTTCCCGCGCCAAGCGAGCGCGCCCGCGCCGCGTACTCGGGCAAGAGGACCACGGCTTTGGCCGCCGAGTTCTCCAGAACGAACTCGATGCGCGCATCGTCTTCGCCCATGTTGATGGGGACCACGGTCGCGCCGAGGCGCCAGGCCGCGAAACAGGTGATCGGGCCTTCGGGGTGGTTGTGCAAGAGCGTCGCCACCCGGTCACCCCGCGTGATGCCGGCCTCTTCCACAAGCGTGCGTGCACGGGCTGCGACCCGCACCGCGAACCTCACCCGGGAGAGCGCGCTCCGTACTCCCGCTTCGTCGTAGTACACACGGAAGGGCTTTGCTCAGCCTTGCGCACG
>DAIOWK010000328.1:0-4192 GCA_036758525.1 Myxococcota bacterium | reverse complement strand
TTCCCGTGTTGGGATCGGAGAGCCACGGAACCATCATCTTACCTGAGCGCGCGATGAACCCGTCCCGCCGTGGGCTCCCTTTTGCAACGTTGTGCAGGAGATAGGGAAGCTCGAGCGTACACAGAGCTTCCCGGACGATTCGACAGAAGGGCGACGCCTCGAAGCTCCACAGTTCGAGTGGCTGCGCTGGAGCCTTCGCCGGGCGATAGCGGATGCCGACGCTTGGTCGAAATGCAGAGGCCACCGTTGAGGACAGGTCGCCGAGTACGCCGGCGCCCAAAAGCCACGGCACGGATCCCCTTCCGTAGGTATCAAAGAGATAGCGGACGATGTCATCGGACTCGTACATCGCTTTTCCGGAGTTCGGATCCGCGAGATAGGGGAATTGCGCCTTCCCCGCTTTTTTTGCGAGCTCCACCCTGAAGCGCGGGCCCCCTTTCGGACAGGGCCAGACCTGCGCATCGAGGTCGAGGATCGAGAGCGCTTCGCGAACCTTGCGGCAGTACGGGCAGCCCTCGAACTCCCAGAGCTCGAGGAGGCGCTCGGGGCGGGCGCCGAGCCCTCCCACGGAAGCGGCGAAGCCACCTCGGGCGAGGGTGGCGCCCAGCGAACTCACGACATCGAGAGCGCGATTCATGGGAATCCTCCTGGCTCAGACTACCCTGCGACGCAGTTCCGCTTGGTCACTCAGAGCTGCTCCCAAGCCGGATCGCCGCCGTACGAAGGAAGGTGCGCAGCAGCTGCGGCGCCCCAGCGAGCAGTGCGCGCAATGCAACCGGATCTCCGGCGCCACTGCCATCGGCCAGTCTCTCGGCCGCCTCCGCAAGCTGCGCAAGCCCGGCCGCCTGAGACTCCGGCAGCCAGCCCTTTTCACCCAGGCAGGCGAACATGCCCGCCGCGGACTCCGGAGCTCCGAGAGCACCGGCGGCGACAAACTGTGCGGCCAGTCGAGACGCGGTCCGCACCGCCTGTTCCAGAAGGTGCTCGGCCGCGAGCCAGCTATCCGTGTCGGGCGTCGAGCGGACGACGCGAGGCAATCTCTTCTCGACCCGCAGCACGAGATCCTCGACACGTCGCATCCGTGCCGTGGCTACTTCACGATCGATCGCACCGCTCGCGAGCACCACTCCTACATCGCACCCACCACCGGCACAGCATGCGCCAAGCGGTACCGCGTCGCGTTGTCGAAGGTGCGGCGGACTGCTCTCGTCGCACAGAAGCTCTCAAGAACACGTGCCGCGAACCTGGAGCGGGCTCTCGGGTCAGGCTCGGCGAGCAGTGCGCCATCGCGCAGCACCCGATGCCGCAGGAGGAGGGGTGCACCCTCGAGATCCACGACCGACAGCTTTCTCCCTGGGAGAGCTCTCGCGAGCGCCCGCTCGATCTCATGCAGCACTCTTCTGCGATCCGTCTGCAGGTGCGCCGCAAACAGCACGCCCACGTCCACGTCCGAACCCCTTCGGGCGCTACCTCGGGCTACCGATCCATAGAGCCATGCCGCAGCGATGGGCTGGCAGCGGAAGCACGACGCGAGGGCTCGCGTGACCTCGGCAGGGTCCGGGGGCACGCCCGCCAGAATCACGAGCGTCCCGTGGACGGGTTGCCAAGAACGCGCTCCACGTAGTGCTTCACGTACTTCCCGAGCACATCCGCTTCGAGATTCACCCGGTCACCGGCGCGGCGGTGACCCAGTGTTGTCGACTCGAGCGTGTGTGGAATGAGCGCCACATCGAACCCACGAGTCTCCGCGTGCACGACTGTGAGCGACACTCCATCGATCGCCACGGAACCCTTGTCGACGAGGAGAACGGAGAAACTGGGATCGCAATCGATGAACAAACGCACGTCCGCACCTTCACGGTTCAGGGCGCGAACGCGACCCACCGCATCCACGTGCCCTTGGACGATGTGTCCGTCAAGGCGCTGATCTGCACGCATCGCACGCTCGAGATTCACTCCCGAACCGATCGCGAGCCCTCCGAGGTTCGTTCGTGCCAGCGTCTCCGCGACGGCTTCGAAAGTCAACCTTCCACCATCGATCATGGTCACCGTGAGGCACGCCCCGTTCACTGCGATACTGTCGCCGCGCTTCACTCCCACGCTCACCGCGGGCGCATCGGCCACGATCTGTGCGAGGTCCCCGCCTTTATCGAGGCGCACGATCTTACCGACGGTTTCGACGATTCCGGTGAACATCGCTCCGCTCTACTTGTCTGCGCGATGGCTCCAGGAGCCCGGCGTGAGTTCCGGCCTGCGACTTCATGAGGGACGCCTCTGCGTTCCGCCTCCCTGGCCGAAGCGGTGCTCGATCTGCCGCATCATCTCGTCCCGCACGATTTCGTAGCGCGCGGGAAGCTCAATCGGCGGGTTCGGTACCTCGGGAACAATCCCCTCGAGGTTCATGGAGTGATAGCGGACCTTGAAATCCGTGAACTTGAGGCCGTGCGCAGTCGAGATCACCACGACGCGATCACCCTTCGGGATGACCCCTCGGCTGACCAGCTTGCGCATGGCAGCGAGCGCGACTCCGGTGTGGGGGCAGTTGAAGAGTCCCGTTCGGTCGGCATGCGCGCACGCCTCAACGAGCTCGGCTTCGCTGGCCTGTTCGACGATGCCGTTGTAGCGCCGGATCGCGTCGATTGCCTTCTCGATGGAGACAGGGTTTCCGATCTGGATGGCGGAGGCCAGAGTGGGCCGTGCGGCGATCGGCTCGAACACTCGGAACTCTCGTTGGTACGAGAGGTAGAGGGGGTTTGCCGCCTCGGCCTGCGCACACACGATGCGGGGGCGTCGCGACACGAGTCCCAAATCGAGCATCATGTCCAGACCTTTTGCGAGAGCCGACACATTGCCGAGGTTTCCGCCTGGAATCACGATCCAGTCCGGCACCTCCCAGTCGAACTGTTGCACAATTTCGACGCCGACCGTCTTTTGTCCCTCGATGCGTAGGCTGTTCATCGAGTTTGCGAGGTAGATTCCGTCGCGCTCGGCCACCTTCCTCACAATGCCCATGCAGCCGTCGAAGTCTGTGTCCAGCGCAAACACGATCGCGCCGTTCGCGACCGGCTGAATCAGCTGGGCGACAGAGATCTTGCCGCGCGGAAGGAAAACGATGGCCGGGATACCTGCTGCGGCGGCGTATGCGGAGAGGGCGGCGGAAGTGTCTCCGGTCGAAGCGCAGGCGACCGCCGGGATCTTCTTGCCTCGCGCGATCATCTCCTTGACCATCGACACGAGGACGGTCATCCCGAGATCCTTGAACGATCCGCTATGCGAATTACCGCATTGCTTGATCCATAGGTCTTCGACGCCAATTTCGCGGCCATAGCGTTCGGCCCAGAAGAGATTCGAGTGGCCCTCGTACATCGAAACCACGTTCTCATTGTCGACTTCGGGGCAGACCCACTCTTTCTTGCCCCATACGCCCGAGCCGTAAGGCCAATCGTTTTTGTGTGCGCGCTCCTCGAAACGACGCTTCCACTCGTCGGCGGACGTCTTGCGAAGCTCATCCATATCGTGCATGACCTGGAGCAGTCCGCCCTGGCGATCGGTGTAGACGACCGTGTCGAGGGGGTACGTCTCGGACGGATCTCGGACGCTCGCAAACCAAGCGCGGTAGACGGGCTTGGCCGGCATCAGATTTCCTCCTCAATCCGCAGGAGCCGAGTGGGGGCGGTCACATCCGCCATGCGGTCGATTCGCTCGAGCGCGCGTTGCACCGCGGCTTCGCTGGCAGGGTGGGTCATCACGACGACGGGTACAGACGCCTCGGCGTGGCCGCGACCCTTCTGGATCACGGACTCGATGCCAATCCCCTCCTCCCCCAAAACACCAGCGATCCGCGAGAGCACGCCCGCTCGATCGAGTGCGGTGAAGCGCAGATAGGTCCGCCCGAACAGCTCGCCAAGCGGCACCAGCGGCTTTGGGCGCAATGCCTCGGGCATGTAGGAAAGTGGCGCCACCCGACCCGCGGTACCCCGGCGAATCTCGCGGGCAATCTCCATGACGTCTGCCACGACAGCGCTCGCGGTGGGCATCTCACCGGCGCCTGCACCGTAGAAGAGCGTGGGACCTACAGCATCGCCGTGTACGGCGATCGCGTTCATCGCTCCATCCACCTTGGCCAGCAGGCTCGCTGCCGGGATCAGCGTCGGGTGGACCCGCACCTCGATCCGCTCGGGCTCACCCTCTC
>DAIOWK010000327.1:0-4211 GCA_036758525.1 Myxococcota bacterium | reverse complement strand
ACACAAGGAAGGGCTTTGCTCCGCCTTGCGCACGCGCTTCGATGAGCTCCGCAAAGGTCGGAAAGCGCAGGCGATCGAGGCAGGGTCTTGTCCCTTCGCTAAGCCGCGCGTGGGCGATGCGCGCCTCGATCTCAGATTCGGGCAGGAAGGCGGCGCTCATTCATCCAGCGTGGCGATGGCGTCGATCTCGATCGCTGCGCCAAGGGGCAGCCGTGCGGCCTGGATGGTCGACCGCGCCGGCTTGGGCTCCGTGCGGAAGTGGCGGCCGTAGACCTCGTTCATGCGGGCAAAGAGCGCGAGGTCGGCCAGGTAGACGGTCGTTCGCACCACGCGGTCAAGGGAGGATCCCGCGGCCTCGAGTACAGCGCGTAGATTGGCAATCACGCGGTCGGTTTGCACTTCGATCTCGCCGGGCACGAGGGCGTTTGTCGCTGGATCGAGGGGGACTTGGCCCGACGCGAAGACGAACCCTCGGCTCACGACCGCTTGGGAGTAGGGCCCCACAGGCCGCGGCGCTGCCTCGCTCCGCACCTCTCTCGCCTTGGCACCCATGTCTCTCCTCCTAGCTCCGGGCCAAATCCCTCGCCTTGAAGGGATCGCTGAACGTGACATTCAGCGCACGCACCCAAGGCCGCCCGCCCGCTACGAACTCCACGACGTTCACGCACGCAAAATCCTGATCCACCGCCAAGAAGCGGTGGAGCGGGAGGCCCAAGAAGCCCGTCAGCAAGAAGCGGTTTAGCCCCCCGTGCGCCACCACGAGGACGCGCTGCGCCTTCCCCGCGAGAAGGTCGACGAGCGCATTCTGCGCTGCGTCGACGACGTCGGCCACGCTGCGCCCGCAGTCGAGCTCGACCTGACTCGCTTCCCGAGTCGCGAGCTCCCGCGCGAGCGCGAGATACTTGCGCGCGACATCGCGCAGCGTGCCGCCGGGTTCAGGATGGAGCCGCAACTCCTCGAACGCGGGATGCGTGCGCACGTCGAGGCCGTGGGGCTCGGCGATGAGCCGCGCTGTTTCCAGACTGCGCTGGAAGGTCGACGAGAATGCGGCCTCGAGACCAAGCTTCGCCATCGCCTGCGCCGTCGCCACGACGTCGTCGCGGCCCGCCGGTGTCAGGCGGAGCGAAGGATCCTCCTCGGCGCTTGCCATCGGCGCGTCGATGCGAGACTCATACGTCTGCCCGTGACGCATGAGGTAGAGCCGCTTGCCGTCAAGACCCTGGAAGCGCTCGCGCACGAGGTCTCCGGTCGGAGGTCGCTACTTCGGCTCGTGCTCAGTGCTCGGACGGCTCGTCACCCTCGAGCAGTCGCTCCTCGAGCACGCGTAAGATGTAGCCGAGAAGCAGCAAGTTCGGGAGACGCTGAAGCGTGTTGCCTTGAATGCCCTCGCTCTTGCCGAAGTCTTCGCCGTAGGCGTTGAAGAACTCGAGGGTCTCGAGCGGCACATTCTTGGCAAGCATCTCATTGATCTGATCGATCTTGAGATCGGTGAAAAGATCGGCCAGCTCCCAAGCCAGCTCCGAGCGTGTCATCCCAGTCTCCCGCAGTCCGCCGAATCGATCGGCGCGGGTTCGTCACCGTTGGCGATCCACGCTCGCAGCGTCCGAGTGCCGTGAACGGGTGGTTCTCGTCGAGGCCGGCCGATCCTGCCATCCCACGGCCAATTTTGTCAATGAAGCTCGGCGGTTGCCGTTGTCGGGAGGCCTTTCGGAGGGCCCGGGCGCGGCGCGAATCGGGCCCTGCGGAGTGAGAGTTGCCGGTTGGCTGCACACGTCTGCGTGCACGGGAAAAAAGCTGCGCGCTCGGAGCTTAGAGGAGAGTCGCGAAGCTGCGGCAACTCCCGCCTCGCCTTCGGGAGAGCCCAAAGAGGCAGGGCTCGCCCCCTGCCGACCTCCGCTCCATACGGGGCCTTGCGTCTTTGGGCACGAAGCGGGTTTCCTGTCCCCCGTCGCTCCCAGCGGGCTCTTCGCGGGCCTTCTCGAAGAGCGACTCTCGCACGAAGAGTGGAGCCGCCACGCGCAGGGCGACCGCGATGGCGTCGCTCGGACGGGCGTCTATTTCCAAGAGCTTGCCGTTCGCCTGGACGCGCAAGACCGCGTAGTACGTACCCGCGCGCAGCTCCGTCACGACGACCCGCTCGACCCGGCCACCAAGGTCGGCAATCACATGCTGGAGGAGATCGTGCGTGTTGGGTCTTTCGGGACGGATCTGCTGCATCTCTGAGGCAATGGAGGACGCTTCCGCAAATCCGATCCACAGCGCGAGCCTGCGTTCGCCACCGTCTTCGGTAAGCACCAGGACCGGCGAGCCTGTTTGCGGATCGATTCCGAGTTCCCCGACATGGACGCTCACCTCATCGCTGGGTGCACGCCCGGATGTCGAGCAGCTGAGCGCCAAGCAGAGAAGCGCGCTGCGGAGGGACCGAGCGGCCATGAGGACCTCGCGGCTTGGGGAATCTTAACGCGCGAAGGCGGGCCGGGCCGCGCGTGTCGAAGCGATGGAAAACGAGAGGGAACAAGGGATTCGGGGGCCCGGGGCTCACGAAGATACCCAGCGTCAGTAGCGCGGTGTGAGCAATTTCGCGCAGTTGCGTAACGACGAGCGGTCAAAACCTTGTCGCCCGCCGCACCGTGGAGAGATGACGCCTCGCAGCAAAAGAGCCGGAGGCACCGACATAAGCCATGTCCTAGCGGGAACGAGCCGCCAAGACGCTCCACGTGGCTTCTCGCCGTCGCGGTACCACCCGATGGGCACCACTTTCGACTCCAACATCACCCAGGACACGCGCTTTCGACCCCCTTCGACCGCGCTTGCACCGCGCCTGCCGTGGGCACTTGCCGAGGCCTCGAAGTGGACCACTCGCCCAACGCAATGCGCCCGCCCCACCGGCCCTCGGCTACCACGGGGCTGAGCTCCCACGCGCCCCGCTCCCCGCCGCCACGCCCGCCAGCGGAGGCACAGGGCCTCGACCGCAGATCCTGATCGTCGGCTGTGTTCAGTATTAGACAGACCCTTACAGCTATACGTGGGATACTCACCACGGCTTGGGGAGCCGCGATGGACGCCTGCTCCTGAAACTTGCTGTTTGCTCAGGAGCAAAGCCATGCGTTCGTTGCGTCGCACCCTAGCAACTGTTCTTTCCGGTCGATGCGCAGTCGCCATACTCTCCGTCGCGACGGCGATCTTGGCTATGCCCACAACCGCCCGCGGCGACAACATCTTTGTCACGAGCGAGGGCAACGGAACGATTGGCGAATACACCACCTCGGGGGCGACGATAAACGCCGCGCTGATCTCGGGATTGAGTAACCCGGCTTTCTTCGCAGTGTCTGGATCGAATCTGTTTGTGACAAACACGGCCAGCGGAACGATTGGCGAATACACCACCTCAGGGGCGACGCTGAACGCCTCGCTGATCACGGGGTTGGATGACCCGTTTGGCATCGCAGTGTCTGGATCGAATCTGTTTGTGACAAACACGGCCAGCGGCACGATTGG
Source organism: Myxococcota bacterium (assembly GCA_036758525.1). Lineage (GTDB taxonomy): Bacteria > Myxococcota_A > UBA9160 > UBA9160 > UBA9160 > UBA9160. The sequence goes on along the minus strand of DAIOWK010000327.1, from coordinate 713 downwards.
CGAATACACCACCTCGGGGGCGACGGTGAACGCGTCGCTGATCACGGGGTTGGGATTGGCATCGCCGTGTCTGGATCGACTCTGTTTGTCGCGGACGCTGCCAGCGGTACGATTGGCGAATACACCACCTCGGGGGCGACGCTGAACGCCTCGCTAATCACGGGGTTGACTTACCCGGTTGGCATCGCCGTGTCTGGATCGACTCTGTTTGTCACGAGCGGTGGTTCCTCCGGAACGATTGGCGAATACACCACCTCGGGGGGGACGGTGAACGCCGCGCTGATCACGGGGTTGGATGGGTCGGACGGCATCGCGGTGGTATCCCAGCCCGCTACGGGGATGCTCGACTGGGTGCCGGTAGGGAACCCGGGCAATGCGGCCGACACCGCCAGCAACTGCATCGGGACCAACTGCGGGTCGGTGCCCTACATCTACTACATCTCGGAGTACGACGTCACGAACGCCCAGTATACGGAGTTCCTGAACGCGGTGGACCCCGGCGGGAGCAACTCCCTCGCGCTCTGGAACTCGAACATGCAAACTGACGCGAACAACGGCGGCATCCTCTTCGTCTCTCCGGCACCTGCAGGCGGGAAGTACGTGGTGAACCCGGGGTTCGCGAACGATCCCGTGGTCTACGTCGACTTCTACTCCGCCATGCGCTTTGCGAACTGGCTGAACAACGGGCAGGGGAGCGGCAGCACGGAGACGGG
>DAIOWK010000326.1:0-4239 GCA_036758525.1 Myxococcota bacterium | reverse complement strand
GCAGCAGCGGCGCCCGCGAGCTGTTGGTGGAGTACCGCATGCACCAGGGCGCTATACGGATCGCCGCGTCGCCGCAAGCCGCATGGCCCGACCCGACGGATCCAGGCACCGAGGCTGGGATCCCGACGGCTGAGCGCGCGCGAGGCGCGCGCGAGCAGGAGCCGATCGATCTTCCCCCTGTTCGCTATCACGCTTGGGATCGTATCGCCTCCAAGCAGAGCCGGCAGAGCGGGGTAGAATGCCGGCCATGGATGCAAGCGAGCTCAGGCGCGAGCGCACCCAGAATCTGTGGGTGAGCCTCCAGCGCAAGCTGCCGCCTCTCGCCAAAGCCGCAACGATGGATGCCGGATCCGAGGTCCCCTTCGAGCGGATCGGCGGCCTCGCCGCCGCCAAGGACGAACTCCTCACCTATGCATGCGCCGCAACCCATCCCGAGGTGTACGAGCGGTGGGGCACATTCCCGCCGTCCGCACTTCTCCTGCTCGGTCAGCGCGGCTCTGGAAAAACCCTTCTCGCGCACGCGCTGGCGACGCGCACCGAGACTGGCTTCCTCTCCATCTCCGTGCCACACCTCGTGATCGAGCTTCTCCGCAGCGGGGGTCGGCTCTCCGAGTGGACTCCGACGTTCACGCAATCGCTAGCCGAAATGCCACCGGTCACCGTGTTCTTCAATGAACTCGAGTTCACGCAGACCGAGGAGATGGGTGGGCGCAGAACGGACCTGCCCCAGGGCCCGGTGATGGATTTCCTTCTCGAGTTCATCGACCAGACCATCGCCGTGAAGACGACTCTTGTAGTGGGCGCCACCAGCCATCCCGAGACGCTGCGTCAGGCCTTCGTGATGCCGGGGCGGTTTGAGCGGGTTGTCGAGGTGAATCCCATCTTTCCGGACGACATCGTAATGGCGCTCCAGATCCACGCCACCGACGCCGAAAAGCGAGCTGGGCACCCGCTGTTCGATTCCGTCGACTGGGCAGCGGTGGTGCGACAATACCGCGAGCCGGCACCCGGGGACTGGGTCCGTCTCATGCATGCGACGCTTCGCCGAAAGGCGCGCTTTGAGGCTGCGGGCGAAACTGTGAAGCTCGCCACGACCCAAGATCTGATGGATGAAGTCGACCGCGCGCGCAAGGCCCGAACCCGCTTGCCTTCCGCCGGTGGCGGGATCTACCTCTGAGAGGCTCCATGGAGACGGCAATCGTTACAGGAGGGGCTGGCTTCATCGGCTCGAACTTCGTTCGTCTTGCGCTTGCTCGGGCGGGCAGGCGCATCGTGGTCGTGGACAAGCTCACCTACGCAGGCAATTTCGCCAGCATCGAGGACGTGTCGAGGGATCCGCGCTTTCATTTTGTGCGAGCCGATATCGCCGACGCGGGTGCCATGGAGGCGATCTTCCGGGAGCACCCTCCGCAGTGGGTCGTGAATTTCGCTGCCGAAAGCCACGTGGACCGCTCGATCGATGGTCCCCGCGCCTTCGTTCAGACCAACGTCGTAGGAACCTTCGAGTTGCTCGAGGCTTCGCGCAGGCATCTCGCCCGCCTCGATCCAGCCGAGCGCTCCGCCTTCCGCTTTCTGCATATCTCCACCGACGAGGTCTATGGCACCCTCGGACCCAGGGGTGCATTTTCCGAGACGACGCCCTACGCGCCGAACTCTCCTTACTCGGCCACCAAGGCGGGCGCGGACCATCTCGTGCAGGCGTATCACGCAACCTACGGCCTCCCGACCCTGCTCTCGAACTGCTCGAACAATTACGGGCCCTACCAGTTTCCCGAGAAGCTCATCCCGCTCATGCTCCTCAACGCGATCGAAGGAAAACCGCTTCCGATCTATGGGGACGGTCGCAACATACGTGATTGGCTTTTCGTCGAGGATCACTGTTCCGCCCTGCTGACGATTCTCGAGCGGGGCTCCCCCGGCGAGAAATACAACGTGGGCGGTGGGAGCGAGCTCACGAACCTCGAGCTGGTGGATCGGCTTTGCGCGGAACTTGAGCGCGCACTGCCGGCCGCCACGAATCCCGCCCTCGCGTCGAAGGACATCAGTGGGTACGCGGACTTGAAGCAGTTCGTAGCGGACCGGCCCGGCCATGATCGTCGCTACGCGATCGACCCCACGAAGCTAAGGCGAGAGCTGGCGTGGAGCCCCTCCCACAGCTTCGACCGCGGTTTGCGGCTCACCGTGCAGTGGTATCTCGAGCACCGGGATTGGTGCGAAACTGTGCAAAGCGGACGCTACCAGCGTGAGCGGCTTGGGCTCGGCCCAGCGGCGGAGTAGGCAGGGCGCCTAGAGGGCCGGGCGCCGCTTCTAGGCCAGCGCGAGCGGTGCCGCTTCGAAGGCCCGCCGCGGCTCGCTGGGGGTACGAGCCCGATCCGACTCCTGGACGAGACGGATCGCCGGCAAGGCCGCGATTCTGGCGTCGAGACAGGGCCGGCACATCCCATGGCTCACCCGGCCGAGGGAGCTCGCGCCGATCTCATGCTGACACCACGCGCATACCTGCCCCATACCTTGGAAGTGGTCCACCCGGGGTGAGAGGTGGCACAGAAAGTTGGTCCCGAGGCCGGGATTTCCCGGGGGCGGGACTCCGGACCCCCAATCTGAGTCGTGAGAAGCGCTAGCAGGGTTTTAGGCTCTCTTTTTCCCTGCAGGGACCTACCTCTCCCGGACGCTCTGCCGCCCCCTGCACGCGCGGAGCCCTCGCAGGGGCTCGGCAGGCTGCAGGTCCGCCGCTGGTCGCCTGCGCCTGCGGTCCCGATCGAGAGACCGCCCGGGCGGCGGATCGCCGTCTCAAGAACTCCGTAAGATATTGATTTTACGAGAGTTTCTTTTTGTTAGGGACCTGGCACGGCGCTTGATAAGGAAACACCCGCGGGCTTGTTGCCAGAGCTCGTTCGCAGGGAGTGCGATGAGCGACCACACCGTCCTATTCGTGGATGACGAGCTCAACATCCTGAAGGCCGTCCAGCGCCTCCTGCGCCACGAGCAGATGACGGTGCTGTGCGCCTCGCGTGCCCAAGAGGCCCTTGAACTCCTCGACCGCCAGCCGGCCCAGGTGGTGGTGACCGACCAGCGCATGCCGGAGATGAGCGGGGTCGACCTTTTGTCCGCGGTGCGCGAACGCCACTCGGACGTCGTGCGCATGATGCTCACGGGCTACACCGAGATGAATGTCGCTGTCGATGCCATCAATCGCGGCGAAATCTTCCGGCTCATCACGAAGCCATGGAACGATGAAGAGCTCAAGGCGACGCTGCGTCAGGCCTTCGACCACTACGACCTGAAGCAAGAGATTAAGCGGCTCAACCAGATCACACGCGAACAGAACTTCAAGCTCCAGGACATGAACCGAAACCTGGAGCAAAAGGTGCGCGACCGTACGAAGCAAGTGGCTGAAAAGCACGAAGAGCTGCGTACCGCGTACGTACAAACCATCCGTGCACTCGCGGAAGCCGTCGACGCGAAGGACGCCTATACCCGAGGGCATTCGGAGCGGGTCGGCGTGTACGCATCGAAGATCGCCCGCGAGCTGGGATACCCGAAGGAGTTTATCGAGCGCGTCTACATCGCAGGTCTGCTGCATGACGTCGGCAAGATCGGGGTGCGCGACGCCGTGATCACCAAGCCCGATCGCCTGACCCCGGATGAATACGCGGAGATCAAGAAGCACCCCGAGATTGGCGCCAAGATCCTCGAACCTGTCTCCTTCCTATCGGACATCGTGGCTTGCGTGCGACATCACCACGAGTGGTTCGACGGATCTGCAAGCGGTTATCCACAGCGTCTGCGGGGAGACCAGATTCCCCTGCCCTCACGCATCATCCTCGTCGCCGACACCGTCGAAGCGATGACGAGCGACCGACCCTACCGCAAGGGTCTCAAGCTCGAGGTCGTGGTGAGCGAGGTGCATCGGTACGCGGGCACGCAGTTCGACCCGGCGTGCGTGAAAGCCTTCTTGCAGGTGCTCGAGCGTGAAGGTGAGAGCTTTATCCAGAAGAACCAGAAGTTCGACATCTACGCCTTCATCGAGGGCTAGCGGGTGGAGCGCTGCGGCGCGGAGGATGGAATCTGACGAAAAACTGCGACAGCGTACTCTTGCAAGAGGCTCCGTTGCCGCTCCTCGTCGATCCCCAAGACGAGCTGGCACGGGAGCCGCGGCTTCTCTGCGATACACGTCTGCTCGGTGCTCTTCACGCGGAGTTCGGCGAGCGTCTGGGTCCAGGCGGCGCGGCCGCGACA
>DAIOWK010000325.1:0-4239 GCA_036758525.1 Myxococcota bacterium | reverse complement strand
GCCAGCTGCAGCCGAGTGACATCGTATTCGAGATTTCGGAGCAGGAGTCAATCGACAACTACTGGCTGTTCCGTGAAGTGCGCGACTACTACGGCAACCTTGGCTTTCAGATCGCGCTCGATGATACGGGTGCAGGCTACGCGAGCCTCGAGGCGGTGATGGAGCTGTCTCCGGAGTTCATCAAGGTCGATCGCGCGTTCGTGCGCGGCATCGACCAGGATACCTCCCGCCAGGAGCTCTTGCGCGCGCTCCACGCCGTCGCGGGCCGAATCGGCTCCCAGATCATCGCCGAAGGGCTCGATACCCTCGAGGAGCTCACCACGTTGGGCGAACTCGGCATCCCCTACGGCCAGGGCTGGCTCTTCGGCAAGGCGACCCCGCTTCGTGCACCTGGGCAGTAGCCCAACGCCCGCCGTCGCCTAGCATCCCTCCATGGGAGCAGTTGCGCCGCGCAGAGTGGTGCTCGAGGGTTGTCTTAACTTCCGCGACCTTGGGGGCTACGCGACGCGCGACGAGCGCCTCGTGCAACGGGGCCTGCTCTATCGCAGTGATGCGCTCCACCTCGTGACCCCCTCCGACGTCGCGATCCTGCGTGACAAGCTGGGGATTGGGACGATCGTCGACCTGCGCTCGAGCGAGGAGCTGCGGTCGGAAGGACGTGGGCCGCTTGCGGCGCTGCCGATCCGCTTCCACCACGTGCCGCTGGTCGACGGACTCACGGTGCGACCCGAAGCCAGAGCACAGGCCTCGATCCAGCTCGCCGATCGTTACTTCCTGCTGGCCGAATTTGCGAAGGAGCGGATCGCCGCCGCGCTCGAGACACTGGCAGCGAGCGATGCGCCTGCGGTGTACCACTGCGCCGCAGGCAAGGATCGCACCGGGGTGCTGTCTGCGGTGATTCTTGGGATCCTCGATGTGCCCGACGACACGATCGTCGCGGACTATGTGCTCACCGCCGAAGCACTCGAAGCCATCCAGCAGCGGCTCCTGCAAAGCGAGGGCTACCAGTCCATTCTGGCTGCCCTTCCGCCAGACACCATGCACGCGGAAGCGGAGACGATGATCCGACTTCTCGAGAAGATTCGGGCGAGATACGGGTCCATGCGCGACTACGCAGCGGCGGCCGGCGTAGGATCCGACACACTTCGACGTCTCGAGGAACGGCTCCTCGACGCCGGGTAGTCCCGATCGAGCTATGAGTCCTTGCGTTCCTTGGCCGTGCGGTAGTCGCCGAATTGCTCGTCGCGGCGGTCGAGCGCCTGGGTCACGCCCTTCGCGAACTCTGCGAAATACTCGCGCGATGAGCGCTGGTGAAAACCCAGAGCCTGGATCTCTGTACCGGCGCGAACGGCGGCACGAAGCCCCTGGATCTCCATCGCCCGGTGCACGGAACGTTTGTTGAGCTGCTGAAGATCCGTGGGAATCTTCGCGACGCGCTCGGCGATCTCGAGGACCCGCGTCTCGAGCTCGGCCGCGGGATAGGCACGGTTCGCGAAGCCCGCGCGTGCGGCCTCGGTGCCAGAGATGGCGTCGCCGGTGAGCATGAGCTCCATGGCGTTGCGCAAGCCCATGAGCCAGGGATGGAACTGCATGTCGGGCGGGCTCATGAGGCGCACGGGCGGGTACCCGATTTGTGCGTCCTCGGCGACGTAGACGAGATCACACGCTGTTGCGAGTTCACTGCCGCCCGCCAGGCAGTAGCCGTGGACCTGCGCGATCACCGGCTTGGCGAGATCCCAGATATCGAACCACCCCTGCACGACGTGGCGCGGCCAAAGACCGTCGCCGTGCGCCGTGAAATACGGCTGTGCCTCGAGGTGATTCGCGGCAAGGTCATAGCCCGCAGAAAAGGACTGCCCCGCACCCCGCAGGACGGTCACCCGTACCGCGGGATCCCGATCGCCCTCATGCAGCCTTTCGAAGAGTTCCCCACGCAACGCATTGTGCAGAGCGTTTCGCTTTTCCGGGCGGTTCAGCGTGAGCCGACGCACGCCTGCCCGGGGTTCATCGACGAGCACGAACTTCCCCTGCGTCATGGGACACTCCTTCAGCCCGCGGAGCGGGCGATGGGCTGCACTCTAGCCAAGCACCTCGAGTGCAGGATCAGACGTGGCGAGCGCCCGCTTCGGCCCCGATGGGAGACTGCTGCGCCTCACCAGATTCCCGGAAAGAGGCGGCTCCTCACGCGCGCTGCATAGTCCTCATACTCCGGGAACTCCTTCCTCAGCATCTTCTCCTCTCCGAGGGCGCGGACCGCCACGAGCAGGAGCACGAGAGGAACGAAAGCCAGTCCCCAGAACGAGCCGAGAAGCAGAGGCGCGCCGAGGAAGAAGAGAACTCCGACCGCATACATGGGATGGCGGACGACAGCGTAGGGTCCCGTCATCACGATCCTCTGTCCACGCTTGCGCTGGAGCTTCACGACGGGCACGGCAAAGCTGTTTTCTCGGAAGACGACGGCGCCGCCGAGGTAGGAAGCGATCATCAGTACAGCACCGATCGAATGCGCCCAGCCAGGCATCTGAGACCAGTGAAATCGCTTTGCGTCTGCCGCCATAACGCCGAGCCACGCATTGAACAAGACCACGATCGCTACCATGAAAACTCGGTCCCATGCCTTCTGTTCTCGCTGCACGATCGATCCCATCCGTTCCATCAAGAGCGCGGGGTTGTATTGCGCAAGCCAAAGCCCCACGGCGATCCCGAACGCCGCGAGGATCGCGAGAAATACCCACGCGCTTGGCCATTGCGCGGTGCCTGCAGACACGAACAAGACGACGGCCGTAAAGGCAACCCAAGCGATTGTCTGCACGAACAAGCGCGCGATCATCGGCTCATGCTCTTCGTTCGTCTGGAGGCGCTTCTGACGGGCTTACCCTGGGCACGGGGAGGCCGTGCCGCAGGGATGCTCTCACTTTTGCACGCGGCGTGGTGAGGTCGAAGGGCGCCGCTTCGCGCGCCGCCGCCCGCTTGCGGCAACGTCCCCGCTCCTTGGCCCTAGAGCACGACGAGGCGTTTTTCCGCAGCCTCGAGGGCAATATTCGCGACGAAGGCGTCGCCTCGCCCCCGGCGGAATGAGCTCACGGCGATCAGCCAGATCGCAACGATTCGCGCAGGTGCCGACCCATAGATCTGTGCGCAGTCGGTATAGATGTCGCGCGACTCTCGGATCCAGCGACCGAGGTCTTTCTTTCCACTGCGGATGACAAGGTGCGTCTCACGCGGCGTCCATGTCGGAATGGGACATGCGAATGCATGGCCCACGGGCAGCGCGCAGCTCCAGAAGTAGGAGAGATCCTTTCCGTTCTCAAACTCCACAGCGAGGGAGATGTAGTCGTGCGTGGGCAGAGTGTCTTCGGCGACCTGCGCGGGAAGCGAATCGATCTTCCACTCCCAAGTCAGCCTGGTGCCCGGCACGAGTTCAAAGGGAACAGGCTTCTGCACAATCGCGAGGTCGTCGTGCATGGCGATGCGAATCGCGTCGCGACCATCGGTGTGGACGCTTTCGAAGATCCGACTCTGTCCGAGAAACCAAAGGTGCCGCCAGCCGGCGGGATCCCGCACGGGTGACGCGAGCCTCGCCAACTCGGCTGCGAGGAGCGGCTCGTCCTGCGCGAGTTCCGCGAGGCGCCCGAGACCCGCCCGTGCCGCCTCGAGGCCGGGCCTTTGCCAGTGGAGGAGGCACACGTCGAGGGCGCCCTTCACGGTGGCGTAAGCCTCTCGCGGCGTCGCGAGGTCACCCTCGGGAGTCGCCCACTCGCCGTGGTAGATCGCGAGGTCGAGAGGACCTTCGTCGCGAGCCGTCAGTGTGAAGGTGTCGCCCGGACCGTTCATGATGGTGCCACGGTCGCCGATGCGCGCCCAAAGATGGAAGCGTGGACCGCCGGAGAGGTCGAGCTCGGGGGAGATCACGATCCTTCCCGCTGCAAGCCACGTGACGCAGTCACCCTTCATGACCCGTACCCCCGTCCGCGTCCACGGAGGGACGTTGCCGGGGAGCTGCAAAATCTCCGTGCTGGCCAAAAGATCGTTTCGCTCGCCGGCGGAAAGGCGCCCGAGCATCGCTTGGCAGCGCTCGCGCAGGTCGCTCATCGGGCCCTCCTTTCACGAGTCCGTTGCCCTAGCCCTCGCACCTCGCGCGCTCGGAAACAGTCTTGGGTGTGGTCATTGACCATGCCTACTGCCTGCATGAACGCGTAGCAGATCGTCGACCCCACAAACTTGAATCCCCGGCGCCGC
>DAIOWK010000324.1:0-4252 GCA_036758525.1 Myxococcota bacterium | reverse complement strand
GGCCACTTTCAATTGTAATCTGCGATTGATCCTAAGAATGTCGCATTGGGGCTAGCAAACGCCGTGGCGGGAGCGGCGCATCTCTGCAATACGGCAAGCTCGCGCGAGGAGGTCGTGCACGGGGATCCCATACTCAACATTATAGAGAGTAAGGAGACGAAGCTCTACGGGGGCGTATCGCCTCTGACCCGTCGCGGGCCGCCCTTCATGCTGCACGTCTACCTGCTTGAGGCCGCGAAGTGTAGGAGGCTATGGGAGCTCGGGGTGCTTAGTGATCAGGAGTACGAGATCGAGAAGCGTCGCCAGATTCCCTTCTTTTCCTATGACGAGCTGGACGCCATCTAGTGCCGAACGGAGGTCACACACAGTGAGTGACAAGAAGGCCGACGACCCGAAGCCCACGCAGACCGTCGTCATACGACCCGCCACGGCCGCGCAGCGAGCCGCGTGGCGCGCTGAGGAGGTGGCCGAGCGGGAGGGCGAGCAAAACTCCTTGATCAAGGAGTTCCTCGACGCGGGCCAGCTTTACTACCCGCCGTGGGATGCGACCGTGGAGAAGCCCGTGCCTACGGCTCGCGAGGTCGCTCAAAACAAGTTGGTGTCGGATGTCCTGAATCCGTTCGCGACCGCGGAGCCGACGAAGGAGGGGAAGTAATGTCCGCCCAGGACCTGGGGCGCGAGCTGCGCGACTTGAGACGGCAGGAGCTTGCGCTCGCCGATCGGCTGCAAGAGTTGGAGGCGCGCGACTTGATCGCTTCTCTCGAGGAGCGTCGGGGTGTTCTCGGATCCCGCCTCGACGAGACGCGCTCGGAGCTGGCAACTGTGCGGGCTCGCATCGCGCACACAAAGGAGATCGCCGCGGCCATGGAGGCGAGCGAGGCGGTGTCACGGGCCGAGGCACGCGAGCGGATGCCCGCGCTCATGGCGACCTACGCCAAGGAGCGGGCAGCGCTCGAGGAGCTGGTCCAGAATCTCGCGGACCGTCGTGCTCGCGTGTATGCCCTCGCGAACAAGATCAACGGGCTAGGCCTCGGCGCCCGCGTGAAGCGGCCGGCCCGGATCACGATCGGCGGCCGCGGCACGAACGAGTACGGCGGCGGCGATGTCGCCGTGGAATGGTTTCCAAACTAACACCGAAAGGGGGTAGATCATGGCGGCAAGAGGGGGAAGTGCGGGGGTCGACCGCTCGGCGCTCGGGCCCGGGCAGGTATCCGCGGGGCCTTCGACACCGGAGTCGGAGCCCGAGTTGACGACGCCGCGCGTGCCGGCGTTGTCAGCGCCGGTCGTGTTAGGCGACCCGGCGAGCCAACGGCAACCGTTGTATGACGAATGGGTCAACTGCGGACGTCGACACACGATCGGGTCGACGACGTACGAGCCGAGAATCGGCGACGTGTTTCTGACGACGATCGTTAGCCACAACGACACGCAGAACAACCACGTTCGCGTGCCGCAGGGCGCGCGTGTCAAGTTCCCCTCGACGTCTAGAACGGCCGTCGGAGGCTGGACGCCGTTCCACCTTGTGCTGTGGAGCAAACCACGCGGGACGGATCGCCTCGACGATTTGACACGAGACTATGTCGGAGAGCTGCGCGAGGCGATGGAGCGCATCGGCGGGTTTAAGCCGGAGGAGATCGACGCGCAGTGCGCGGCCGTCGACAAGTCCGGCGACGCTGCGATCCCGCCGCGCCCGGCGCCCGTCCGAGAGGCGGTCGACTTGTGAGTGATACGAAGTCCTCAAGAACGACGCCGCTCGAGGAACTCGACACCGTTGCGTGCAGCTGATCGTGGGGGACTCGGCATGAGACCGGCGCCGGAACCCGCTGTGAGCGGTCTTGCGTCCCTATCGGGGGACGGTTCCCTCCCGGCGGGCTCGACGGCGCCGGCGGCCGCGCACATCCGGATGGGGGGGACGCGCGGCCAATTGCAGTCTCTCTCCGGGGTTGGCAATGGTCTGTGATCGAGCGCACGGGGGAAAACGCCACATCGCGAACAGACGACGCGTCAGCACGATCGAGGAGCGTCGACCATGAATGAAGCGCTGCGCCTCGCACTCCGGGCCGTGACCGCGCAGCAGCTCCTTGCGACGGCGCTTTTGCGCGGCGAGGCGCAGGCTCGCAAGCTCGCCGAGGTCAGGCACACGCTCGCACTCCTTGCGGATGAGTTCGAGCCGCGGGTCCTCGAAGATGTGAGCTGGGCATGCGACCTCCGCGGCCGGACAGGCGAAGCGTCTTGAGCCCTCAATACACACTCGTCCTTCTCAGGAAATCTCCGAGCGGCACGCCGCGCGTCGCAGCGTGGATCGAGGATCCGGCCCTCGTCGCGGCCGCGGTGCGACACGCCGAGATGGTGAAGGAGTCACCGGCGCGCGTGGTTCCACTGCGGCGTATCCCGCGCGGACCCTACGCGCGCGAGGGTGGGTCGCCCGATGCGGATTGATCGAGTGCCGGCCGCGCGTCCCAAGGTTCGAACACGGAGCCCAGCTCTTCAGAGAGTTCTGCGAACTGGGAGTCGGTCATGCGGGCAGGATTCCGGAGGAGCAGATATTTCAGGTCGTAGGCGAGTCGCTCATGGCGCCTATCTCGACGGAGGAAGACTACGCCGTCAACGATGGTCCGAAAGTGCTTAAACCGTGCAGCTTGCCTGATCGAGTCTGCGTCCATGGCCGCGGGCTCCTGCACCAGTCCGAAGACACCGCGACGCGCCAGGAAGTGGACGCCGTGATCACCATACATGGCGAGCCGGCAGTCATCGGTATCGACTGCACCGAGGATTACATCCGAGACCCCGATCACCACGAGATGCCGATGGCGAGGGTCAGTACTGAAGAACTTGATCGGGCGACCGTCGCGACGTTGAACCTTTTCCAAGAGTGCGCTCTGCAGCCGAAAAATCTCATCTCGCTCCCCCTCGCCATCGAGGCAGGCGCCGAATCGGTCGCCGGACGTAAGCTGCTGCTCGATGGTGCGGGCGATTGCGTCCGGCTGCTGAAGGAGGCGCAGCTCGAAGTAGATTTGAAGCTCTTCGTTGATCGAGCGGAGGAAGTCGACCGACGTCGGTTCGTCTTGCCGCTCCTGTACTTCGTAGCGGAGAGGTCGCCCGCGCGACTCGAAGGCACATGCGAAGGTCACCTCAAGGATCAAGGAATGGAGGTGGTCTACGTCGTTGCACGCGTCGAGAAGATCGGAGAGGAGCCGCCCGTGCCGCCCAGTGCGGTCGAGGAGGTCGAGTCTCGCGACGAATGCATCGAGGGCTCTGGGCTCAGGGTCTCCACCGCAGCGACCGAGGGCCGCCAGCGCCCGGGCCTTCAGGTCTGTCACGGCGAGCGCCGCCCTGGACGCTTGGTCCCGGGGCCGTTCCGAATCAGGTCCGCGATGAAGTCGGCGGGGAGCGCCTCCGCGTCCTCGCCGTTGCTGCGCTTCGGGCGGAGCGACTCGAGGAGCGAGAGATCGCGACACAGCTTCTCCACCGATCGGCGTCGCCCGAGGAAATCGCTTGAGGCGAGCGCGCTCGTGAGGAGTCCCAAGTCCCGCGCCACAGCCCACACGCGATCGGCGGGCGGCATTGCCCGGTGGCGTGCGATCTCCTGGCGGAGCTGCCGCTCGTTCACGGGGGCGGAGCCTACACCCCGACCGGTGGGGGCGGAAGACTTTTGGGCGGGCTGCGGTAGGGTGAGCCCGCGAAGGGGGGAGCAAGTGAAGTCCAAGCCCAAGGGCGCGAAGTACCGCCGCTGGCCCGATGCCGACCTTCGTGCCTGACTGGTCGGCGGTGATGTCGGCGTTGGCTCTACTCGGGGGTGCGCCGAGCTTCGTCCGCGATTGGCGGGAGGTCCTCGCTTCCATGAGGAAGACACAGTCCACGGATGATGTAACCCGGTCAGAGTTTGAGCGACTCCAGAGGATGTTCTTGGCCAGCCTCGAGGATGCGGTGTTCAACAAGATCCTCTTGCTTAATCTCGTGGTTGCTTTTTCTACGGAACACCAGATGCCGGCGGCGCTGGTGACGGAGTGTCGCGAGAAACTTCACTCCGCTCGGGCTGATCTGGAGGAGGTGCGTTCGATTCTCGCAACCTATGACGTGGACACAAAGAAATGAGGGTCGCGATCTACGCGCGCATGAGCACCGACAAGCAGAGCGCCGACTCGCGGCATGGAGTCGGTCGATGAAGTCGAAGACGCTGGCGGAAATTCATAGGATGCTCTTGGCGAAGCTCGAGGAAATGGGCTTTAGCAAGGGCGAGGCGCAAGACGTT
>DAIOWK010000323.1:0-4263 GCA_036758525.1 Myxococcota bacterium | reverse complement strand
CAAACGGGGTGGTCATGCCCTATGTGCTGGCGTTCAACCGCAGCGCAATCGAGGAAAAGATGGAGCGCGTAGGCCGCTATCTCGACCTTGAGGGTCGCGGCGTGGATGGCGTGCTCGACTGGGTCCTGGCACTCCGCGAGGAGATCGGGATCCCGCACAGCGTGGCTGCACTCGGGATGACCCGCGCACATACGGCCCGGTTCTCCACGATGGCCGCGGCGGATCCGTGCGCAGCAGGCAACCCAATCAAGATTGGAGAACCCGAACTACGCGCGATGTACGAAGCTGCCCTCGAGGGTCGGGTCGACGGGCGGAGCGGCAAGCCGCTCCGCCACCCCTAGAAGCGGACGCCGATGCCCGTCCTGAAGTACCCGCCGCCCAGGGACTTGTACTCGCCGCACGCGGGCGGCTCGAGGTGCTCCATTTGCGCCGGGACATCGTCGCATTGGAAGCGGTGGTAGTCCGTCACGGGCTCGCGCCAGCCGCCGCCGCCAAAGATGTAGATCGGGAGCGATCTCACGGGCTGGAAACTCGCCGCGCCGCCAATCTGTACGCTGCCGATGGTATTGTGGGAGATCACGTTGCTCACGTCGGTCGGAATGATCGCCCCATGGCCCGAAGCCGTGAAGAAGTTCACCTGCGCGACGTAGGCGTCCCAGGCATAGCCCACCGACGGCTTCAAGCTCAGCAGAGAGTTGCCCAGGGGTATGTCGACAGCGAAGCCAATAGCGACATTGGCTTGCCAGTCGTACTCCAATGACATGTCCGACTGCGGAGCCTGGCCGGGGATCCCGTAGTTGCTGCTGTGGATGATGTCTCGCCCCACCGGCGTCACGGCACCACCTTCGATAAACGGCCGGCCGATCCCAAAGAGAAGGGGACCCAGGAGTCGCAGTTCGCCGCCCAGGTTATTCGGCGACTTGATGGTCCCGGTGCTGAACTGACCGGGGCCGAGGATCGGCTGGAGCTGGCCAAGCGTGGAACTCATCTTCGCCTCGGTCTCGATGTACGACCACATCGCCTCGGCTTCGATCAAGAAGGGACGGTCAGGCTTGAGAGCCGCCTTCTCGGCTTCATCGGCGCGCCCGAGCTGGGGCCCGGTGAGCAGTGCAGCCCCGAGGGCAAGTGAGAGCAGTCGGTGGTGTCGCATCTGAACCTCCTGGCGTCGTCGCTGCATAAGCGGACTTTCTCATTCTCGTAAGCGGATCGGCCCTGCACGACGCGGCGTCGGACAGCACCTGTGTCTGCACGTCTGTGTCGCACTTAGCGAATGGTGTGTGTCGAGTCCAGCCCTCGGGACGCGGCGAGACGCTTCCGCTGCGACTTTCCGTCCCAGCGGTTCGGGATACAGCGCTTCCCGTCCCGGCGGGGGGATTTTGCCACCCCTCGGAGAGGGAAGAAAATGAGGCTCGCGCCGCCATGCCTCTCGCAGTGAGCCGAGCGCGTCGCTGGAAAAGGGATTGCGACCGCACTTGCGCTCGCTGCGCATTCGCGGAAGCAACACCAGAGCGTTCCGGGTGCGGCTCGTGAACTCGAAACCGCGGCTCAGGCGAGCGATCTCACAATCCGTAGCGCCGCTCGGGCGGGTGTCCGAGACTGGCAGCTTGGCGCTCGACCCTGAGACGACGGCGCTCGTTCTTTTCGCGGCACTCCTCCACGCGACCTGGAATGCGCTCGTGAAGGCGGGCGGCGATAAGCTCGCGATGCTGACGCTCGTGATCGTCGGCGGGGCCTTGTGCATGGCCCTCGCCGTCGCCTTCGTGCCCTTCCCCGACCGCGCTGCGTGGCCCTTTCTCGCGCTCGCCACCGTGCTTCACGTCTCCTACAACGTCTCGTTGGTGCGCGCCTACGAGCAAGGGGATCTGTCCCGTGTGTATCCCATCGCGCGAGGTGCGGCGCCCGCATTCGTGGCGGCCGGAGCCTGGGCTGTCGCGGGGGAGGCCCTCGTGCCCGTCGAGACCGCCGGCATCCTCCTGCTCTCGCTCGGGATCATGAGCCTCGCCCTCGAACCCGCGCTCGCCGCCGACGCGAGGCGCAGTGCCGTCGGGTGGTCACTCCTCACGGCCGCCTGGATCGGGACCTACTCGGTCTGCGATGGGATGGGGGTCCGCCGCACCCCGAATCCGCTGTCTTTCATTGCATGGCTCATGCTGCTCGATGCATTCCCGATCCTGCTGGTCGCCCTCTGGTTGCGACGCGGGCGCGTGTGGGCGTCCTTCCGCCCCCATCTTGAGATGGGACTTCTCGGCGGTGCGATCGCCGCACTGGCCTACGGAATCGTGCTCTGGGCCATGAGCCGTGGCCGAATCGCCCACGTGGCGGCGCTTCGCGAGACGAGTGTCGTGGTCGCCGCCGGCATTGGTACGGTTGTTTTGGGCGAACCCTTCGGTCGGCGCCGCGTCGTCGCGGCGTGCATGGTCGCGGCAGGTGCGGTTCTCCTACAAAGCGCACGGTAGAGCGTTCCTCGGGCGAAGGTCCGCGCGCTAGGCCGCGCAGACAAACTCGTTCAGCTCCTGGAACTCCATGGCCGCCAGTGCCACACGGATCTCCGCCCGCGGTCCCTCCCCCGCGACCGACACGACAATCGGTCGACCCCGCAGCGCAGGCAGCTCCGACGGGGCGATCACGGGGGCGCCGTGAATCCGTTGTCCCACGCGCCCGGGATGCAGCTCGACGATGTGGGAGGGACGCTTTCCGTACCTGACCAGTGCGCGACGCAGGGCGCGGCCGGTCGCCCCGTAGCCCCACAGCACATACTCCTCGCGGCCCGCAAGGAAACCGCTTGCCAGAAAGGCCGCTTTGCACTCCGTGAATCGCCGCTGTGCGTAGGAGGGATGGGTGCGAGAGAGCCGGCCTGCGCTGTCCCGCCAGCCAAGCAGACGCCGCGGCACGACGCCGATCCGCAAGCCCTTCGCGAGCAGACGCAGAAGGAGGTCGTAGTCCTCGGGCCAGCCCGCGTCGCGAAACCCGAGTTCGAGGAGCTCCTCACGCCGAATCACAAGCGTGGGATGCGCCAAGGGGCATTCGATGAACGCGTCGCGCCGCACGCGCTCCGGCGAGTCGATGGAGCAGAGCCAGCGCTCGTATGCCCGCAGTCCTGGGCGGAGACCGTCGCGGGGAAAGAGTCGAACGTGGCAGCCCACGCAGCACAGAGAGGGATCGTCGTCGAGGAGGCGGAGCTGCGCCGAGAGCCTCTCCCGGTGCATCCAGTCGTCCGCGTCCATGCGTGCCACGAAGGGTGCCCGGCAGGCCGCGAGACCGCGGTTCAGGGCGAGAACGAGACCCGCCCGCGCAGCGGCGACGACACGGAACCGAGGATCGGCGGCGGCAAACTGAAGTGCCACCTCCCGCGTTCGGTCGAGGGAGCCATCGTCCACCACCACGCACTCAAAGCGCGTCTCGCGCTGGCGCGCGACGCTGCGCAACGCTGTGGCGAGCGTCGCTTCCGCGTCCCGTGCGGGAATCAGGACCGAGACCCGGGGCTCCATGGTGCGCGATGCTAGCGGGCGCCGGCGCGCAGTATCTTCAGCGCATGACCGACGAAGACGGCGGACCCCTGCCTCCGAAAAGCCGTTACATCACACCGCGGGGCTACCGTCGCCTGGAGCAGGAGCTCGAGCGGCTGTGGCGAACCGAGCGCCCGCGGGTGACGCGAGAGGTCACAGCCGCCGCCGCCCAGGGCGATCGCTCCGAGAACGCCGAATACATCTACGGCAAAAAGCGCTTGCGAGAGATCGACCGGCGCGTCCATTTCCTGCGCAAGCGCCTGGAGGAGCTGGAGGTGGTACGTCACACGCCCACCCAAGAAGGGCGTGTCTTCTTCGGCGCGTGGGTCGCACTCGAGGGTGAGGAGGGGGAGGCGCTCGAGTTCCGAATCGTAGGACCTGATGAGTTCGACCCTGAAGCACGCCGCATCAGCATCGAGTCGCCCATGGCCCGGGCTGTCTTGCGCCGAGAAGTCGGCGACGAAGTGGAGGTCGTGCGCCCCAAGGGTCGCACGAGGTTTACGCTGATTCGTGTGTGGTATGAGAGCGAGGAGTAGCCCACGGCCTTCGGGAGATCGACCTCCAGACGTGCGGGTGGAATGGAGGGGCGTGGGCGCGGGATGGAACGCACCCCCCGTCCATGCGCGGTGAGCGGAAGGCGCGGCTGTAGCGAACCCCCGCGAGGCCTACGCGACTACGGGGCCTGCTCGGCCGGCAGCGTCGGCTCGTCAGGCTCGACGGGCGACACCGGCGCGGCAGGTCCGGGGGACGCGCCAGG
>DAIOWK010000322.1:0-4268 GCA_036758525.1 Myxococcota bacterium | reverse complement strand
ACACTTGGACATGCTGGCTTGCGGCGATGGACCGGCGAGCACGTCCACTCGCTCCGAGCAGCGCCGCCTATCGTTTCGCCGTGGAGCACGCCTGCGCAGGCGGTGCGAGGCGCTTGCTTCTCGGGGCAAGCGGCGGCATCGCATCGGTGGAGGCCTTCAAGCGCTCCCTTGGTGCCGAGTCCATCGACTTCAACCTTCACGTCGAAGTGCGGGGGACTCTGCGCGAGGGGCTGCGCCGCGTGCGGGAGTTCGGTCGCTGGGTACATGCCGTCGCCCGTGGTACAAGGGGGCAGGGCGCGGTGCCGCCGGGCGGCGCCGGGCTGGGAGGCGTGGCATGAACTTGAAGGGGGAGTCGGCCTTCGTAGGACGACATTGTGGTTCGAACGTCCACGAGATCACGGCGGAGGGGGTGGCTTTCTACGCAGACGCTCTGGAGGATCATTCGCCGCTGTGGAGGGAGATCGCGCCGCCGCTTCTGCACCACTCCGAGTGCTACAAGTTCCTGGGAGATTGGTACCTGAAGAACCTCTTCGGGAACCTGCACGCCCGTCAGGAATGGGAGCTGTTTGCTCCCATCAAAATCGGGAGCCGCGTTCGCTCCCGATCGACCATCGTCGAGCGCTATACCAAGCGCGGCCGCGATTACGTCGTGAACGAGACCGATCTCGTCGATGCGCAAGAGGAGCGACTCCTGGTGCGCGGCCGGACGCACCAATCCTTCCTACCGCCCAAGGAACGGCAGTCCGAAGGCGGTTTCGTCGTGGATGAGAGCACGGCAGGACGAAAGGAAGCCCGCGCACCCTTCCCGACTGCGGCGGGCCCGGATCTCCCGCTGCTCAAGAAGAGCGTGAACGCCAGGCGTTGCTGGATGTTTTCGGGTCCCGGCAAGAACTATCACACCGATCGCGAGGCGGCGAAGCAGCTTGGGTTTCCGAACATCGTGGTGCAGGGAATGATGTCGACGTGCTTCATCTCGCAGGTCATGGGGGACCACTTTGGCCTCGGCTGGATCGTCGGCGGGAAGATGGACGTGCGTCTTACGAATGTGCTCTGGGTCGATGAGACGGTGACTGCACATGCAAAGATCCGCGAAGAGGTGCCTGAGGGATGCCGCACGCGGATTTACTGCGACGTGTGGCTGGACAAAGACGACGGAAGCCGGGTCGCGCTGGGCACCGCCAGTGCCACCCGCGGGTAACGCTCCTCCCGGTCGGGGGAAAGAGTTTAAGGGGGCCGAAGGGAAGCGTTCGAACGCGCCTCCGCTTGCGGGGACTACTCCTCGCTGCCGGCTCCCGCCGCCTTCGCGACTTGACCCTCCTTCACCTTCCCTGCATTGAATTTCGCGGCCCCCGCTTCCATCGCAGCGAGGAGCGCATCTGCCTCGGGCGCTGGTTTGCCAGGCGGGCGGAAGGGGCGAATTCGCGACACCACGAAGTTTCGGAGGTAGGGGCTCTCGAAACCCCGCTCCCGCAGCGCCGCGACGAGTTCTGTGACGCGCGCGTCGATCGCCAGGAGCCGCGCCGCGCGCGCGCCCCGCCTTGCCAGAGCCTTCGGCAGTGCTTCTTCCAGGAAGGCATCGCTGGCCCGGAGTGCGGGCGCGTAGGCACCGCCAGCGAAACGCGGCCGCTCTTCGTAGCAGAGCCCAAGCGTCACGAGCGATCCATCTTCGAGTTCGACTGCGTAGGCGTTCTCAGGGCGCCTCGGATCGAGTTCCGAGAGGCCCCGGGCCATGCGCACGGCCTCGAGGGCCCGTTCGCGGACGCTGTGTGCCTTCTCCGTATTGAGGGCAAGGATCCGGAATGCGAGAGCAGGATCCGGCGAGATCAACGCAGTCGCGCTCCGCGCGCCGAGCATGCGGAGCGCCGCCAATCGATGGAGTCCGTTCGGGCTCCAAAAGCGCACCTCGTCCCGAGGTGCGGCCGCGTCGTCGGGAACCGGTACCGCGATCACCGGGTCGAGGAAGAGCTCGAGCTTCTCGATCACCCCCGCGAGCCGCTTGGCGTGGGGCTGCGAAAGATCGCGCTGGAAGGGCGTTGGGGCGATCGTGGCCAGGGGAAGTGCAGCGAGCGCGAGCCAGTGGCCGCCCATGGGATCTCGGTAACGGGCGAGCAGCGCGCCCCCCGCTTCTGTGATCTTTGCCTCGAGCGCCTCCACGCTGGCCGGCGGCTCGCCCTTCGCGACCTCGCCCGCGGTGAGCCCGACGGATTGCGCCGTGGCGCTCTTCCTGCGCTTGCGTCGGACGGCCACCCGGGCACCTCCAGGGGCCAGGATATAAGATCTGCGCGTGGTCCTTCGCGCCGTCGGGCTCGCGCTGCGGTCCCTCGGGCTCTCGGGACAGGCGGTCCTGGTTGCCGTCTCGGGTGGTCTCGACTCGACCACCCTCCTGCATACCCTCGCTCGCCTCTCGGGGCGGCACGGCCTGAAGCTCAGGATCGGGCATGTAAATCACGGTTTGCGAGGCGCTGAGTCCGAGGGCGATCAGAGGTTTGTTGAGGAGCTCGGAGCTGCCCACGGGATCCCAGTATTCTCCCGCCGCGTCGACCCGAACTCGCTGCGCACCAAGCCTTCGAGCCGGCTCCGGCCCACATTACAGGAAGCGGCGCGCTCCCTGCGGCGCGAGGCCCTGCTCGAGATGGCCGCCTCCTCCGGGGCGGAGGTCGTCGCGACCGCTCACCATGCCGACGATCAGGCGGAAACCGTGCTCCTGCGCCTCCTGCGCGGCACCGGGCCCGACGGCCTGGGCGGCATGTCTCCACGCTCCCAGGATCGACGTTTCGTGCGTCCCTTGCTCGAGGTGCCCCGGGCCGAGATCGAAGTCTTTGCCCGAGCGGAGAGACTCTCCTGGCGCGAGGATTCGTCCAATAGCAGCGATGCCTATGCCCGCAACCGCCTGCGAGCGCGCTGGGTTCCCGGGCTGCGCGAGGACTTTAATCCCGCTCTGCTCAGGGCCATCGTCGATCTGGCCGAAGCGCAAAGGACAGATGCGGAGTGGATCCAGTGGGCGGTGGAGCGGGAGCTCGGCGCCCGCGTCCGGGCGACAACGGGGGGGCTGCGGCTTGCCCGAAGCGGTTGGTCGGAGCTTCACGATGCGCTGGCCCGACGCCTGGTGGCGCGGTTGCTTACGAACTGCGGCACTGGACGCGACGTCCGACGGGTACATCTTATGCGCATGCTTCACTTCCTGCGCGGCGGGCGCACGGGGACGCGGATCGAGCTCCCGGGCGGACTTGTTCTGCGCTGCGAGCGCGAGGCCTTCTGGCTCGGGCCTCGCGAGGTGCACGAGAACCGCGCGTGCTAGGGTACGTATCCTGCGCGGAGATTCGTTTGCAAGATCCGAGCGTTCGGTGCGTGGAGCTGTGAGGAGACCAGGCCAGCGCGAAATTCCGCACAAGGGGCACAGATGAATCAGCAGTTCTACAAGAACATGGCCCTCTGGGTCGTCATCCTGCTCATGGTCCTCATGCTGGTGACGATGCTCCGCCAGAACCAGGCCACCCCGTCCGAGATCCCGTACAGCGAGTTTCTCTCGCGCGTGGATGCCGGGGACGTGGAGTCGGTAACGATCGAAGAGAACCACATCACCGGACGCATGAAGAGCGCGGGGGAGTTCGCCACCTACGCTCCGACCCTGACCGAAGGACTGCTGACACAGCTCAAGGAGAAGAACGTTCAGATCGCCGCGCGCCCGGCGCGCGAGTCGCCGCTCTGGCAAACCATTCTCATCTACTGGTTCCCATTTCTCCTGTTCATCGGCCTTTGGATCTTCTTCCTGCGCCAAATGCAGGCGGGCGGCGGAAAGGCCATGAGCTTCGGCAAAGCGCGGGCGCGGCTGCTCACCGAGAACCAGCAGCGCATCACCTTTGACGACGTGGCCGGCGTTGAAGAATCCAAAGTCGAGCTCGAGGAGATCATTGCCTTCTTGCGCGAGCCGAAGAAGTTCACGCGGCTCGGCGGACGAATCCCGAAGGGCGTGCTGCTTGTCGGGCCGCCCGGGACGGGCAAGACCCTGCTCGCCCGGGCCGTGGCCGGCGAGGCGGGCGTACCTTTCTTCTCCATCTCCGGCTCCGACTTCGTCGAGATGTTCGTGGGTGTCGGGGCGTCCCGAGTACGCGATCTATTCCTCCAGGGAAAGAAGAACGCCCCGTGCATCATCTTCATCGATGAGATCGACGCGGTTGGTCGCCACCGGGGCGCCGGTCTGGGCGGTGGCCATGACGAGCGCGAGCAAACGCTAAACCAGCTCCTCGTCGAGATGGACGGCTTCGAGT
>DAIOWK010000321.1:0-4295 GCA_036758525.1 Myxococcota bacterium | reverse complement strand
GAGCTTGGCGAGGAGGGTGTCCCAGAGCACGATGCGTTTGGTCGCGCCGAGGCCATTCACGTAGGCGTTCACCGTCTTCGTGTCGACACTTTTGTCTACTTGGAAGACACGGCCACCTTCGATCCCTGCACGCTCGGCCAATCTCAGAATTTGCCCTTCGAGCGACGTGTCCTTCATCGGGCCAAAGTGGTTGTAAAGCGGCTGGACCCATACAGGCTCGACGATCATGTCAAAGCAGATGAACGGGATGCACAGGAGAGAGAGCCAGAGCCACCAGCGCCGGGGAGTTCTGGAGAGGAGCAGGTAGGGGACCCACAACAGCGCAGCCGTGACGCCGGCGCTCAACGCGAAGCTCACGAGCGTGTCGGAGATCCACTTGGCTTCCGTCTGGCTTGAGAGGCCGTAGGCGTGGGGCCGCAAGAACGTCGCGTACCAGTCGAAGGGGAGCATGAGCAGGAGAGCTACGGAGGTGTAAAGGAGCGCGTAGAGGGCCGTCACGAAAAAAAGTCGTCTCGAAGGGAGCTGCGCGAGCGCAGCAAGGCGGGCGGAGAGGCCACTCGCGAAGACGACCGCCGGAACGGCGAGGCTCCACAACAGGCCCACGATCCAGACGATGATCCCCGTTCGGTACCAGCGCAGCGCGAGCTCCGAGGGCTCGGGTACCGGAACAGGGGGCGGCGCTCCGAACCCCGCCGGGTCGGTCGCGAAGGCGACCGTTCCGACGACGAGCGCCATGCCGATGACCAAGAGGACTGCGCAGCCGCGTCGCACGGAACAAAAATACGCCGCCTCGCGGCTTGATGCAGCGTGTATTCCTCCCGGCGAGAGCTCCGAGAAATCCGCGTGACTCGCTCGAGCCCCCGAGAGACAATCCGCAATGGGAGGACCTTCGTGTCCATCAGCAAACGATCGACCGCCGAGTTGATCGGAACCTTTTGGCTCGCGCTGGGAGGCTGCGGCAGCGCCGTGCTCTCTGGCGCGTTTCCGCAGCTGGGCATTGGCTTCCTGGGAGTCGCATTCGCGTTCGGTCTGACGGTCCTCAGCATGTGCTATGCGATCGGGCATATCTCGGGTGGCCATTTGAATCCTGCGGTGTTCCAGGGCTGGGCTGCACAGTTGTGGCTCTTCTGGCTGGCACCCATCCTCGGGGGCGCCGCGGCCGGCCTCTTCTACTCTTGGTTCTTGGCGGAGTAGCCTCGTGGCGGTCGCCCACTTCTCCGAAATCGAACCCGAATTCATGGGTCGTATCCGTCGCATCGTCTGGTGCACGGTCTCCACCGTGGACGCGCTGAGCCGCCCCCGCTCTCGTATCCTCCATCCGATTTGGGAGGGCTCCACCGGCTGGATCGCGACCGGGCGCAGGTCCTTTAAGGCAAAGCACATCGAGCGAAATCCGTACGTCTCCCTCAGCTACTGGGACCCGCAGCATGAGCAGGTCTATGTCGACTGCCGCGCGCAATGGGAGGAACGAACGCAGGAGAAGCGGCGGATCTGGCAGCTCTTCCATTCGACCCCCCCGCCCCTTGGCTACGATCTCGCCCAATTCTTTGGAGCACCGGATGATCCGAACTATGGCCTGTTGAAACTCGTGCCGTGGCGCGTCGAGCTGTGGTCGCTCCAAGAGCTCGTAAAGGGACGGCCGCCGCAGGTGTGGCGGCCGCCCGAGAGTTAAGGCGGGCGCGCTGGCCGGCCGATAGCGGTTGCGTGAAGCCCTCGCAGACGCGGACCCGCACGATCGCGGTTCAGACCACGCCCAGCCTCGCCGAGCTTTCGTCCACGGAACTCGCCGAACTCGTCGCGCTGGAGCGTCTTACTTTTGGGACTGTCCACGCGCTCCACAATGCCTTTACCACGGTCCTCGGGGAGGCCTCATTGCTCGAGAGCAAGGGCAAGGGGGACTGCGAGCTTGAAGAGGCCTGCCAAGTGATCCGGGCAGAGATCGATCGGTGCGCGCGCCTCACGCGGGCGCTCCACATGCGCCGATCCGTCCCCGCCGGCGCAAGCATCGAGGCACCGGATCTCGCGAGAATTGTGCGCGATCTCTCAGGCCTTTTGGCGGCGACGCTCTCGAGTCGCCTCGTGCTCCGGGTGGAGACGCCGGAGGAGCTACTCCTTGTGAGAGGGCGCGCCTCAGCGATCGAACTCTTGGTGATTTTGATGGTCCACCACGCAGCCGCCTTCGCTCCGGCCTCGGCCGAGCTACGGCTGCGTGCGGTCGACGACAGGGAAGAGGGTCGGTACGGAGTGATCGTGGAGCTGCACTCACCGGATCTTGCGCTTGAACCCGCCGGGGCGAGTCGATCGCCGCTCGATAGCCGAGCGACAGCCCTTCCGGCGCTGGCGCTGCACCACCTCGCCAGCGAGCAAGGGGCCGAGATCGAAACAGAACGCACCGCCGGCGCGCTCACTCTTCGCCTGTTTCTTCCCCCATCTCGGGGCGAGGGCGGAAGCACAGCCTAACCCGGGGGCCTCGCGAACTCCTCTTCCACGGCGCGCACTTTGTCTTCCATCGCGGCACTCCGATCGCGCCGGTCATCGACCTTGATCACGAGCGACACGCGGCGGGCACCGGCAGCAAACACGGCTTCATTCATGCGCTGGACCAGTCCGAAGATCTCCCCGAGATCGCCCTCGAGCGTGGTGAACATCGGATCGAGGCGCCAGCGGATGCGCGACTGCGCTCGCACCGGGCCCAGCGCCTGGGCCACAAACCGTGCGACGCTCGGCCCTTCACCCACGGGCGAGATGCTCACCGCAACGATCGCCATTGCTCTCCTCCTTCGATTCGGCGGACCCGCTTCGGGTCACGCCGTCGCGCGGCGATCTCCGAAACGGTCTCGCCGCAGATTGGATGAATCAAATCAGGCGCAAGCTCACAAAGCGGCTCGAGAACGAAGGGACGTTCATGCAGTCGGGGATGCGGCAGAACGAGATCCGGCTCGTCGAGCAAGTGCCCGCCGTGAAACAGGAGATCGAGGTCAAGCACCCGCGGCGTGTTGCGCTCGTCTGTGCGCACGCGACCCGCTTCGCGCTCAATCGCAAGCAACCGCTCCAGCAGGCCGCGAGGTGTGTGGGTCGTACGAAGCCTCAGGACAGCGTTGAGATACGGTCGCTGGGGCGGCGGGCCAATGGGTTCGGTCTCCCAAAGGGACGACGCTCCGGCAAGCTGGATGCCCGGCGTTGCGCGGAGGGTCGAAGCGGCGAAGGCGAGCGACGCTTCGCGATCGCCGAGATTCGAGCCGAGGGCAACATAAGCCTCCGACACCGCCGTCTCGAGCGCCGCGGCCTCGAGCTCGAGGCCGCTCGTTTCCGGGACGAGCCACAGAAATGTCACCACGGCGGGGAGCATGAGGAACGCCAGGAGCGTGATCGCAGGGACGAGGCCTCCCATGCGCTGCGCCAGCGCGGCAGTCGCGAAGTGGACGGCCACCCCCGAGACCGCACCGATCACGGCCCCCCAGCCGTTGATCGTGCCGCGCAGCCGCGTTGGAAAGAGTTCCGTCCCCGATGCGCGAAGCGCCACCATGCTCGCGCTGCCGGCCGCCGAGCCCACGGCAAAGAGCCCTCCCAGTTCCAGGAGTGCGAAGAGGTGCACGCCGGATCCGGGCGGCACTGGCACCCAGTAATAGGCCACAAAGGCGACGGTCGAGAGCAAGGCCCCCCAGGCGAGCGTGCGGCGGCGACCGATTCGGTCGGACAAGCGACTGCCGGCATGAAAACCGACGAGGCCCAGTGTGCCGCCTCCGGCCATCATGAGGAAAGCCCAATCGGGAGAGAGGCCGAGGGCATGCACGACGTGGTAGAACTGCCAAGAGCCGGTCGCGATGGCCGATGCGTTACCAAGCAGGACAAACGCGAGGATTCCCGCCGCGCGCTCGCGGTAGCGTGAGCCGAACACATCGCGCATGCGCACGTTGGCCGTTTCTCCGCGCGCTTCTGCGTCGCGCCACCGGGCGGTCTCCGGAAGTGCGTGCCGCACGAGCGGAAGAATCCCGATCCCGAGCACCGCGGGAATCCATGCCCAACGCCACGAGCCAAGCCGCGGGGTGGCGAGCGCTGTGAAGCCGAGCGCCAGACCGCTGCCGATCGTTCCTGCGAGCCCCGCCCACCCCTGTCCCGAGGCCCGCTTGGCGAGTGGCACTTCTTCGGCAATCACCACGGTCGCCGCCGCGAGAGCGGCCCCCGCCAAAGCTTGAACAATGATTTGTGTCATTACATAAAGAAGGAGCCCTTGCGGCAAGGCGCTCACGAGAGAAGTTGCAGCGAGACCGACCACGCACCAGAGCAAAAGCCGC
>DAIOWK010000320.1:0-4364 GCA_036758525.1 Myxococcota bacterium | reverse complement strand
TGCTCGGTCCCCTCGCCTCGGTCGAGAATCCGCCGCGCATGGAGGGGCGCTTCTTGTCCATGATTCTCGTGCCCAATCGCGAGGCTGCGGAGGCCGCGCGAAAGGCGGAGGAGGCTGCGGCAAGAGCCGCGGCCGCCGCGGCGGCAGAGTCCGGGGGTACAGCTGGCATGGGCGCGGTCGGTTCCGCGTCTTTGGCCGCGGAGGAGTGAGATGCCGAAGATGAAGACGCACCGCGGTGCAGCGAAGCGCTTCAAGCGGACAGGGACGGGAAAGATCTCGAGAATGAAGAGCGGAAAGAGTCACATCCTCACGAAGAAATCCAAGAAGCGAAAGCGCCACCTGCGCAAGGAGACGCTGATCTCTGGCCCGGATCTGAAGCGAGTGAAGCAAATGCTGCCGAACTAGTGCGGCAGCCAAGGAGAGTACGATGCCTCGAATCAAGCGTGGCGTGCACGCAAACAAGCGCAAGCGTCGCATTCTGAAGGCGGCGAAGGGCTACTACAGCGGCCGCCGCAACCTTCTCAAGACGGCGCGCGAGGCCGTGGAGAAGGGTCTCAAGTATGCGTACAAGGGGCGCAAGCAGCGCAAGCGCCAGTTCCGCAGCCTCTGGATCGCCAGAATCAATGCAGCAGCCCGGGAGAACGGCCTCTCGTACAGCAAGCTCGTTTCGGGGCTCAAGGCCGCGGGCGTGGAGATCGATCGCAAGATCCTCGCGGATCTCGCAACGAACGACGCCAAGGCGTTCGGCGAGCTCGCAGCGATTGCGCGCGGGAAGGCCGCCTAGGACTCGTGGCAGACTCCGCCCGCACACTCGCGGCGCTGGAGGACGAGGCCCGCAAAGCGGTTGCGGCTGCCGAGGACCTGCGCGCGCTCCAGGAAGTTCGCGCGCGCTTGCTTGGCAAGAAGGGCTCGCTCTCCGCCGTGCTTCGCGGGATCGGCCAGCTCCCGGCAGAGGAGCGGGGCCCGGCCGGCGCTGCCGCGAACGCCACCAAAGAGTTCCTGGAGGGGCTGCTCGAAGAGCGCCGCCATGCGCTCGAGCGCCGCGCGCAGGAGCGCGCGCTGGAGCGCCGCCGCCTGGATGTCACGCTTCCCGGAGCACACGGTCCCCGGGGTCGCCTCCATCCCATCACGCGCGTGGAGCGCGACATCGTGGAGTTCTTTTCGAGCCTTGGCTTCCCGGTGGAAGAGGGGCCGGAAGTCGAGTTCGAGAAGTACAACTTCGACGACCTCAACATGCCGCCGGATCACCCCGCGCGGGACGAACACGATACGTTCTATGTGGGGGGTGGCCGGGTTCTGCGCACCCACACCTCCCCGGTCCAGATTCGTGCCATGACCGGCCGCACGCCACCTTTCCGCTTCATCGCCCCCGGCCGGGTCTACCGGCACGACCTCTCGCCCCGGCACAGCCCGATGTTCCATCAGGTGGAGGGATTCTGGGTCGACGACCGCGTCACTTTCGGTGATCTGAAGGGGCTCCTCTACGCATTTCTAAGTTTCCTCATGGGAAAGGAGGTCGAACTCCGTTTCCGATCGAGCTTCTTCCCCTTCACCGAGCCCTCCGCGGAGATGGACTACGCGTGCCTGCTGTGCAACAAGGCGGGATGCGCGACCTGTTCGCAGACCGGATGGATCGAGGCGGGAGGCTGCGGAATGATCCATCCCAGCGTGCTGCGAAACTGCAAGATCGACCCCGAAAAATGGCAGGGTTTTGCTTTCGGAATGACCCTCGACCGAACGGCCATGCTGCGCCATGGCATTCCGCACATCCGCTTGCTCTTCGACGGGGATATGCGCGTGTTGGAGCAACTGTGAGTCGTCTCACCGGGCGGGAGGCGACCTAATGCGCGTGCCCGTGGGCTGGCTCGCCGAGTGGACTTCCGTCTCGCCGCCGGTGTCGACCCTGGCCGAGCGGCTCACCCTTGCCGGTCTTGCTGTCGACTCGATCGAACGGGTCGGACCCGACCTTTCCGGGGTGCGTGTCGGCCTGGTTCGCGAGCGCTCCCCTCACCCCGGCGCGGATCGCCTCTCGGTTTGTCAGGTCGAGCTCGGGCCCGAGGTCGAGAACGGCGCGCCGGTCGAGATCGTCTGTGGTGCCCCGAACGTAGCTACGGGTCAGAAGGTGGCGGTCGCCCTTCCTGGTACGCGCCTTCCGGACGGCAGCGTGCTCAAGCGATCCAAGATCCGTGGTGTCCTCTCGAATGGGATGATCTGCTCGCGACGAGAGCTCGGCCTTGGCGGGGAAGATGAGGGCATCTTGGTGCTCGACCCGAATGCTCCCATCGGTTCCCCCCTCTCAAGCGTGATCCCAGTGGGCGACACCGTGTTCGAACTCGAACTCACCCCAAACCGTGGCGACTGTGCCTCCATCTTGGGTGTCGCACGCGAGGTGCGCGCTCTGTTCGGCGGGGAGTTGCGCGTTCCCCCTTGTGTGCCCAAGGAAGGAGGGCCGCCTTCGGCCGAGCATGTGCGGGTCGAGGTGGAGGATGCGGCCGGCTGTCCCCAGTACATCGCGCGGATTGTTCGCGGGGTACGCGTCGGGCCATCGCCCGACTGGCTGCGGCGCAGGCTCGAGTCGATCGGTGTGCGCTCGATCAGCAATGTGGTCGATGTGACGAACCTCGTCTTGCACGAGCTCGGGCAGCCCCTCCATGCTTTCGATCTCTCGACACTCCGGGGAGGGATCGTGAAAGTGCGCAGCGCTCATGCCGGGGAGAGACTCGTGACGCTCGATGGAGAGACACGCGAGCTTTCCCCCGAGGATCTCGTGATCGCCGATCGGGAACGTGCGATCGCGCTCGCAGGCATCATGGGCGGCTCCGAGACCGAGGTCTCCGCGAGAACCGTGGATCTTCTCCTCGAGAGCGCACAGTTCGCCCCCACTCGCATCCGGCGCAGCGCACGCCGCACAGGAATCCGCTCGGAGGCTTCCTATCGCTTCGAACGGGGAGTGGATCCGCAGGGCGTCCGGCGCGCTGCGGATCGCGCGGCGCTCCTCGTTTCGGAGGTTGCCGGCGGGACGGTGTCGGTAGGGACCGTCGAGGTGCGCAGTGCGAGCGCGCTGGAGGCGCCGCGGGAGATCGTCCTCGACCCGGCGCGGGTCGGTCGCTTGCTTGGGACGAAGCTCGGGGAAGAGGAGGTCCGTCATCTGCTTGAGCGGCTTGAAATCAAGGTGAGCGCCCGTGCGGACGGGCAACTCGCGTGCACGCCCCCGAGCTACCGCCCCGACCTTGCGCTCCCCGAGGACCTCGTGGAGGAGGTGGCCAGGATCCACGGCTATGAGCGGATTTCGCCCACGCTTCCCGAGGCACCGGTCGGGCCGGTGCATGCTTCGCGAGTGCGAGTCCTGCGGTACCGCGTGGCCGATGCCTTGGCTGCGGCCGGTCTCGTCGAGACCATGACACTCGCTTTCATGAACGCGGGCGATCTGGACCGGCTCGACCTCTCGCTCGATGACCCGCGGCGACGCACCGTGCGTGTGCTGAATCCGGTCTCCGAAGAAGACTCGCGTTTGCGCAGCACGCTCTTGCCGTCGCTCCTTCGTGCGACCCGGCAAAACCTCGCACGGCGCGTCGAGCGCGTGCGTCTTTTTGAGGTCTCCCGCGTCTTCTTGGCGGGGAGTTCGCAGGAAGGCTCCGATCCCGCCCTTCCCGATGAGCCGCTTCGGCTGCTCGCCGTCGTGACCCAGGGCGAGCGCGCAAGCTTGTGGGAGCCCCGCGAACCCGTCCCCCTTTTCTTCGAGGCCAAGGGACTCGCGGAGCAGCTGCTCCGCGAGCTCGGTTACACGACCTGGTTTCGTTCGGGAAGCGGTGAGCCGTACCTGCATCCGGGGGCTGCCAGCGACATCGGCGTGGGCGAGACGGTGCTGGGCTCGGTGGGGGAGCTCCACCCGGAGGTTGCGGCCGCCTTCGAGATCGAGCCGCCGTGCGCGGTGATCGAGCTCGACCTCCGCGCCCTGGCGGAGCTCGCACCCGAGCGCCCGCGCTACCAGGAGGTCTCCAACCAACCCCCGGTGCGACGGGACATCGCTGTCCTGATCGACCGTGAGCGGCCGGCTGGTGACATCCTTGAGGCCATCCGGAAGACCGCAGGACCGCATCTCGTGTCGGCCGAAATTTTTGACCGCTATGAGGGTGCGGGGATTCCGGACGGGAAGGTCAGCCTTGCCTTTCGGCTGATCTTCCAGCGGCCGGATCGGGCATTTACGGACGATGAGATTGTGCGTATGACGGATCGTGTGGTGCAGATGTTGGCGCACCGATTTGGCGGGGAACTGCGCTAGCGCGGGGCCGCGCAGTGCGAGGGTGGGATTCGCAGGGGGAGGGCAGAGATGACCAAGGCGGACATCGTCGAACATATCTACG
>DAIOWK010000319.1:0-4371 GCA_036758525.1 Myxococcota bacterium | reverse complement strand
GCCACCCCGACAAGATGTGCGACCAGATCTCGGATGCCGTGCTCGATGCCATGCTCGCCCAAGACTCCGGCTCGCGGGTGGCGTGCGAGTCGCTCACCACCACCGGCCTCGTGGTGGTGGCGGGCGAGGTCACCACGCAGGCGCGAGTCGAGATCACGCCCGTCGTACGCCAGGTCGTGCACGACATCGGTTACACAGACTCGGAGATGGGCTTCGACGCGAGCACCTGCGGCATCATGGTCGCGCTGGGCCGTCAGTCCCCGGACATCTCCCTCGGCGTGACAGAAGGGGAGGGTCTGCACAAGGAGCAGGGCGCCGGGGATCAGGGGATGATGTTTGGCTTCGCGTGCGACGAGACGCCGGAGTTGATGCCGGCGCCGATTCGCCTGGCGCACCGCCTGATCGAGCGACACCGGGTTCTTTTTGAGTCCGGAGAGATCGGCTATCTGCGCCCGGATGCCAAATCGCAAGTGACCGTCGAGTACGCGGGCGACCGCCCGGCGCGGATCGCCGCGGTCGTGCTCTCGACGCAGCACGCCCCCGACGTCTCCTACGACCAGATCCGCAAGGATGTGATCGCCAAGCTCATTCGGCCGGCGCTTCCCGGCGAGCTGCTCCGGGAGGACACGGTCTATCACGTGAATCCGACGGGCCGCTTCGTGGTGGGAGGCCCGATGGGGGACGCGGGACTCACCGGTCGCAAGATCATCGTCGATACCTATGGGGGCATGGGTCGCCATGGCGGCGGGGCGTTTTCCGGCAAGGACCCGTCGAAGGTGGATCGCAGCGGAGCCTACGCGGCGCGCTGGGTCGCGAAGAACCTGGTGGCCGCGGGCCTGGCCCGCCGCTGCGAAGTCCAGATTGCCTATGCCATCGGCGTGGCGGAGCCGGTCTCGATCCGAGTCGATCATTTCGGGACGGGAGCGAAGGAGGAGGAGGTCCTGGTGCGGCTTGTGCGCAAGCACTTCGATTTGACGCCCCGGGGCATTATCGAGACCCTGGATCTGCGGCGCCCGATCTACCGCGCGACCTCCTACCACGGCCACTTCGGGCGCGAGGATCAGGGGTTCCCCTGGGAGGGGACCGATCGCGCGGAAGCCCTGCGCCGCGACGCTTCGCGCTAGGGCCCTGCCACTACCCGAGTCCGCCTTGACGGCGGGGCAGAGCCCTTATACATTCCCGCATCCTCATAACCTGATTTAACCCCCCTTCTCGATTGGGAGGACCCCATGCACAAGAACGACCGGCAGGCGGTCGCGGACCTCGCTCTCGCTCCGGCAGGGCAGCGCAAGATCGAGTGGGCGGAATCGCGTATGCCCGTCCTGCGCGCCCTGCGGACGCGCTTCGAGAAAACCAAGCCTCTGCGGGGCCAGAGGGTCGCAGGCTGCCTCCATGTGACGAAGGAAACGGCCGTTCTGGTGCGCGCTCTGGTCGCGGCGGGTGCGGAGGTCGCGTGGTCGGGCTGCAATCCGCTCTCTACCCAGGACGACGTCGCGGCAGCCCTCGCGGCCGAGGGTCTCTCCATCTTCGCCTGGCACGGGCTCACCACCGAAGAGTTCTACTGGTGCATCGAGCGCACAGTGGCCATGCGCCCAACCCTCACTCTCGATGACGGCGCGGACTTGATCTTCACGGTGCACAGCAAACACCAAGAGCTCGCTCGTCAGATCGTGGGAGGGACCGAAGAGACGACGACCGGGGTCCACCGGCTCCGCGCGATGGCCGCGGCAGGCAAACTCCTCTACCCCGTGATTGCCGTGAACGATGCGGAGACCAAGTGGGACTTCGACAATGTCTACGGCACGGGCCAGTCCTCGATCGATGGCATCCTTCGCGCCACTTCGGTGCTGCTCGCGGGCAAGAACTTCGTGGTCGCGGGCTATGGGCACTGCGGACGAGGCTGCGCCATGCGCGCCCGGGGCATGGGCGCAAACGTCATCATCACCGAGGTGAAGCCCACGGCGGCCCTCAAGGCGCGGCTCGAGGGCTTTGGGGTGTTGCCGATGGATGAGGCTGCGAAAATCGGAGAGATCTTCATCACCGCCACGGGCATGAAGGACGTGATCGTCGGGCGTCACTTCGACCAGATGCGCGATGGTGCGATTGTCTGCAATACCGGCCACTACGATTGCGAAGTGAATCTCGTGGACCTTCGGGCGCGCACCCGGGTCGTGGGTGAGATCGGCCAGATGCGGGAGATGCGGCCGAACTGCGAGGAATACACCCTACAGGACGGGCGCCGCATCTATGTGCTCGCCCAGGGCCGTCTCGTGAACCTCGCCGCCGCCGAGGGCCACCCGAGCGAGGTGATGGACATGAGCTTCGCCAATCAGTTCCTCTCGATGGTGCGGCTCGCGCAGGAAGGCAAGTCCCTTGCCGTGGGCGTGCATGACATTCCCGTGACGCAGGATCAGGAAATCGCCCAGGTCAAGCTCGAAACCATGGGAATCTCGATCGACACGCTCTCGGAAGAGCAACGGAACTACTCCTCCGACTACTCGGCCGGGACCTAATCGCTCGATTCCTTGACCGTGCCAGGGGTTTTTGCGATACCCCGACGCGGTTCCCCCCGCGCAAGGGGGTTGCGTGCTCGCGCAGCGGACGAAGGTGGGCGTGCTCTTGCTGTTCGCGGGTGCGTGCGCTTCGGGACGACCGGAGCCCCGGGCGCCCGAGGCGGACGTTGCAGGCGACGCCCCCGTCGTCCGGGTTCTCTTGGCTTCCGGCCCAGGGCCGTTTCGAGTGCGGGGTACCACGGCGGGTGACATCACCGTAGGCGCGGATCCCCGCGGCGTCCGGGTCGACGGAGTGGAGCGAGGCGAACGCGTGCATGTGGAGGGCTCGGCGCTGGTCGCGAACGGTTTGCGCGTCCGGGGAGCCCTGGACGTTCTGCGGACGGAGAGCGGACTGGCCCTGGTGAATGAGCTTCCCCTCGAGGCCTATGTGTCAGGCACTCTCGCGCGGGAGACCTATCCCGGCTGGGGTTCGGAGGTCTTGCGCGCCCAGGCCGTGGTCGCTCGCACCTACGTGCTCTACGAGCACGCGCGCCGCCACGGGCAGGCCTACGATGTGAAGGCGACCACCGAGAGCCAGGTCTACGGCGGCATGGATGCGGAGAGCGAGACCGTCGTCCGAGCGACCGACGATACGCGCGGCGAGTACCTTGCGTTCGGGGGGGAGCCGATCCTTGCCGTCTACCATTCGGCGGCGGGCGGCGAGACGCAGGGTGCCGAGGAAGTGTGGACCCGCTCACTGCCCTATTTGCGGCCTGTCAGCGTCGAGGGCGAGGAGGCCTCGCCCGATACCTATTGGCGCGCCGTGGTGTCGCGCGAGACGCTCACGCGGGTGGCGACGGAGCTCGGTCACCCCGTGGGTGCCGTACGGGAAGTGCGGATCGAAGAACGCAGCGCGGGGGCCCGGGTTCGAAGCGTGCGGATCGTGGGCACGGGCGGTGAAAGCGTCGTCGCCGCGGGATCCCTCCGCGCAGCGCTCGGCGAGGATGTGCTAAAGAGCACGCTCTTCGAGGTTCATCCAGGGCGCGACGAGCGCTCGCAGGATTTCGTCTTCGTGGGCTCCGGCCGTGGCCATGGTGTGGGCATGAGCCAGTGGGGTGCCCGAGCGATGGCCGAGCGCGGGGCAGGCTATCGCGAGATCCTGCAGCACTTCTATCCAGGCACCACGCTTCGTCGCGTGAGGGAAGGTGGGGCATGAAGCTTCTGTTCCCGCTCGTCGTGCTCCTCCAAGCCGCAGGCGCACCGCAAGGCCCCTTCGGTGTGGGCGGTCTTTCGATGTTGGTTCCCATGGCCGCGATCTTTCTGATCTTCTACTTCCTCCTGATCCGCCCGCAGCAGAAGCGCCAGAAGGAGCACGAAGACCTGCTCAAGTCGATCGCCAAGGGCGACGAGGTCGTCACCTCGGGGGGAATCTATGGCAGGGTCACAGGCGCGAGCGAAGAGGTTCTCACGCTTGAAATCGCCATCGCGAAAGGGGAAGCCATCCGCGTGAAGGTGGATCGCGCGAGGATCGAGCGCCGTGTGAAGAAGGCGAAGGAAGGGGAGGAGAAATGAGCCAGAGCCTGCGCTGGCGCCTTGGGGCGACGGGTGCGCTCGTGGCGCTCATGACCTACCTCACGATCGCGAACTTCGTGCCCGCGGAAACGCGGCACAACCACTGGTGGCTCCCGAACCAGGGCATCCGTCTCGGACTCGACCTCCAGGGCGGGATCCACTGGGTGCTCGGCGCAAAGCTCGATGTGGCCATCGAGCACGAGCTCGACCACCTGCGCGGACATCTCGCGGACCAACTCACCGAGGAAAAGATTACCCCGAGCCACCTCGCGATCGACGGGCAGCACATCGTGCTCGAACTCGCGAC
>DAIOWK010000318.1:0-4420 GCA_036758525.1 Myxococcota bacterium | reverse complement strand
ATACGAGCTGGTAAGAGCAAGCAGGCGGGGACCGCCTACGTGGGCTTCGCTCGCGAGGGTGGCTTCGGAGGGAGAAGCGTGGGCCTTAGCGTCCTGTGCGTCGACGACGATCGCAACCTGTGCGAGATCCTGTCAAAGACCCTCGCCGGGGAAGGCTATGAGGTCCGCACCGCGCACGATGGCGAAGCGGCGCTGCATCGGCTCCGGGAAGGGCCCGCGGATCTCGTGCTGCTCGATCTTCTGCTTCCCAAGCGAGATGGCTTCTCTGTGCTTGAGGTCCTGCGCGCCGCCCCCGCGCCCCTCTCGACAACCCCCGTGGTCCTGATCTCCGGCTGCTCGCGCACCCCCCAATACGTCGAGCGCGCCAACGCACTGGGCGTCGCGGAGTTCCTGACGAAGCCCGTTCCGCTCGAAGCACTCCTCGAAGTTACTGCGAAGCACGCTCGACGGCGGCGCAGCGTGCAGAAGAGCGGCCGCCCCGCTTCGGGGCCCGCCAAACCACTCTCGGGCGAGCTCAGCGACGTGGCATTCCCGGCGCTGCTCCACCACCTGCATGGCCTGCGAGCGAACGGCGTTCTCCGTCTTGAATCGGGCAAGAAGAAGAAGGCCATCGCCCTGCGGGAC
Organism: Myxococcota bacterium; assembly: GCA_036758525.1. GTDB lineage: Bacteria > Myxococcota_A > UBA9160 > UBA9160 > UBA9160 > UBA9160. Next base: position 3,796 of record DAIOWK010000318.1, on the reverse strand, counting down.
GGTCGGCCGGTGGCCGTGAAATCAAACCTCGTGAACGAATGCCTGGGCAATCTGCTGGTGCGCATGCAGAAGATTTCGTCGGAGGACATGGCCGAGTCACTCCGCCGGGTGAAGCGCGGAGAAGGCTTACAGGGCGACGTCCTCGTAGCCATGCAGCTGCTCTCCGTGGAGGACGTCGCGGAGGCGCTGGTGGCCCAGGCCGAAGAGAAACTATTCGAGGTTTTCGAGTGGCCGAGCGGGCGCTTCCACTGGGAGACCGGCGCTCGGCTCGAGGGGGGCAACGCCCTCGCGCTCGAGAAGAGTGCCGCGAACATGATCCTCGATGGTGTCCGGCGCAGGGTTGCAATCGGGCAGGTGGACGCCTTCCTCGAGGCGCGTGCACAGCTGTTCGTAACCCAGGGCGAGAGCCCCTTCTACCGCTTCCAAGAGATTGACCTCGACCCGGGCGAGCAGCTGCTCTTGCGCGCACTCGACGGCACCATGCGCTTGCGGGACCTCGGAGATCAGGGGGAGAGCATCCGGCGCACGCTCTACGGGCTGCTCGTCACGGAGATGCTCGAGCTGCGGGAGCGGGCCTCGCCCGCGCGGCCCGCAGCGCTCCCCTCGCCCGCCTCCAGCTCCGGCGCGCCTCGCCCGGTCGAGCACGCGAACGACCCGGCCGAGAGCGAGCTGCGCACCGAGCTGGCACAAATGGCCGCGCGAATGCGCGGGAAGAGCTACTTCGAAGTCCTCGATGTGCCCGAGTCGGTTTCGGACGATGGCGTGCGGCGGGCGTATGTCGAAATGGCGAAGAAGACCCACCCCGACCGCTACAGCAACGCGAGCGATGCGGTGCGGCGGCTCTCGGAGGAGATCTTCGGCTTGGTTTCGAAGGCGCACGAGACGCTCTCGGAGTCGCGCCGCCGTAACGAGTACCTGCTCGAGCGAAGACGCGGGGAGCGCGCTGCGGCGGAGCTCGAAGAGGGGCAGAGGGCTGTCCAAGCGGAGCTCCAGTTCCAGCAGGGCGAGGTGAAGCTCAAGCGTCGCGACTTTTCCGGAGCGGTGGAATGCTTCCAGTGGGCGGTCAAGCTGTATCCGGAGGAGGGCGAGTATCACGCCCATCTCGGCTGGGCGAGGTACCTGGCTGAACCGAACGACCGCACGGTGCTGAAGGACGCGCTCGAGAACGTGAAAAAGGGTGCCAAGCTGGCGCCCGATCGCGAGAAGCCCTACCTCTACCTCGGCCGCTTGTATCAGGCCGCCGGCCGCGCCGACATCGCCGAGAAGATGTTCGCGCGCTGCGTGCAGATCAAGTCCGACTGCGTGGAGGCGCTGCGCGAGCTCCGCCTCATGCACATGCGGCGCGAGAAGGAAAAGGGGCTCATCGGGCGGCTTCTGCGCCGGTAGCCCGGCGAGGAAACATGGCGGGAGCGACAGCCCCTCGTGTGACAGGAGAGAAGATCTGGCTGGACGGTCGGCTCGTGAACTGGGCCGACGCCACGGTTCACGTTCTTACCCACACGCTGCACTACGGCCTTGGGGTGTTCGAGGGGATCCGCTGCTACCGCACCGAGAACGGACGCTCCGCCGTTTTCCGGCTCCGGGAGCACGTGCGGCGACTGCTCGACTCGGCTCATATCAACCTCATGAAAGTCCCGTTCGACCAAGTGGAGCTCGAAGCAGCGATCCTCGAGACGCTCCGGGCGAATCACCTGTCCGAGGGCTACATCCGACCCCTCGTCTTTGTGGGCGACGGAGTCATGGGGCTCAATCCCGGCGACAACCCGATCCGCGTCGCGGTAATTGCCTACCCGTGGGGTAAGTACCTGGGCGAAGAGGGGATCGAGAGGGGGATTCGCGCCAAGGTCTCGACCTTCGCGCGCCACTTCGTGAACGCCAAGATGACCAAGGGCAAGACCTGTGGTGACTACGTAAACTCTATTCTCGCGAAGCGGGAGGCGCTGCTCGATGGGTACGACGAGGCGATTCTCCTCGACACCCAGGGTCTGGTAGCCGAGGCGAGCGGCGAGAACCTGTTTCTCGTGCGTGATGGCGCGATCCGCACGCCTGCGCTCCCTACGATCCTCGACGGGATTACCCGCGCGACCGTGATTGAGCTCGCCCAGGACAAGGGCATGCAGGTCACGGAGACCCCGCTCACCCGCGACGAACTGTATGTGGCGGATGAAGTGTTTCTGACAGGGACTGCAGCCGAAGTGACACCCATCCGAGAGATCGACCATCGTCGGATCGGCGCAGGGAAGCGTGGCCCCGTGACGAAGGCCCTGCAGGAGGCATTTTTCGCCGTGGTGTCGGGTCGCGAGCGCAAGTACGAACGGTGGCTGAGTTACCTCTAAGGCCCTGGGAACCGTCGGCATCCCCCGACCTCACCCGGCGGCCCGCGCCCGGGGGCGGCGTGCGGGCGCTTGGAGGCAGCCCAGTCCCTTCCGCGTGGCCGCGCGCGCCCCTCAACGATCAAGGCAGGGTGTTCGCCGTTCGCAGGGGGTATTCTGGCCGCCCTGGCCGTAGCGGCTTACCCGCCGGGCCTCCGCGGTGCACAAGGAGAGCGGCATCCGGCCTTCGGCGTTCTATACTGGCAGCCCGTTGACTCTCCAGTCAAAGAGGAGCCCCGCTGCATGAACTTCGAATTCTCCGAGGACCAGAAGCTCGTCCAGAAGACCGCTCGGGACTATCTGGCCAAGCACTCGGGCCTAGAGGTCTGTCGCGCCGTTCTCGAATCCTCGAAGCCCTATGACTCGGGCCTTTGGAAGGGGGCCGCGGAGATGGGCTGGCTGGGTGCCGCGGTGCCCGAACAATACGGGGGGGCGGGTCTCGGCTATCTCGAGCTTGTCTTGATTGCGGAGGAAGTCGGGCGAGCCCTCGCTCCGATTCCCTTCTCTTCGTCCGTCTACCTCGCGACCGAAGCGCTCCTTTTGGCGGGCAGCGACCTCCAGAAGAAGAAGTACCTGCCTCGACTTTGCTCGGGTGAGTTGATCGGCACATTTGCTTTCGCCGAAGGTGCCAGTGATCTGCTGGACGCCGGGTTTGTCTCCACGCGCTTCGACGCCGGGCGACTCAGCGGCGAGAAGATCCCGGTTTCAGACGGCGACATCGCGGGCCTTGCGATCGTGCTTGCCAAGAACGCCCAGGGGGCGCCCTGTCTGGCCCTCGTCGACCTCGGGGGCACTGGAGTCACACGCACCGCACTCGAGTCGTTCGACCCCTCACGCTCCCAGGCCCGCCTGCACTTCGAGGGTGCGGCGGCCGAGCTGCTCGGAGATGCGGGCAAGGGGTTTCAGATCTTCGAGCGAGTGCTCGACCGCGCGGCAGTGATGATGGCCTTCGAGCAGCTGGGCGGTGCGCAGCGCGCGCTTGAGATCACGCGCGAGTTCACCATGGGCCGCTACGCCTTCGGCCGTCCGGTGGCCTCCTTCCAAGCGCTGAAGCATCGCATGGCCGACGTGTACTGCGCGCTCGAGCTCGGTCGCTCCAACGCCTACTTCGGTGCGTGGGCGCTTTCGAGCAGCACGGAGGACCTGCCCGTCGCGGCGGCCGGCGCCCGGATCGCGGCCTGCGACGCGTTTTCGCTGTCGGCGGAGGAGATGATCCAGCTCCACGGCGGTGTGGGTTTCACCTGGGAATACGATTGCCACTTGTTCTACCGCCGAGCGAAGCTGCTCGGCCTTGTTCTTGGAAGTGCAGCGGAATGGCGGGAAAAGCTGATCCAACGACTCGAATCGCGCGACGCTGCCTAATCCCATCCTACTCGACGAGAGGAACCCGAGATGGACTTTAACGATACCCCGGAAGAGGCTGC
>DAIOWK010000317.1:0-4425 GCA_036758525.1 Myxococcota bacterium | reverse complement strand
TGGACGAGCTGCGTGCGGAGGCTGCCGTCGAATACGAGGTCACCCACCTTGGCGATCACGCCGCCAAGCAGAGCAGGGTCCACCTCGACGCGGAGCTGAACTTCTCGCTCCGTGCGGGCCGTGAGAGCACGACGCAGACGGTCGAGCTGGGCGGCCGGCAAGGGGCTTGCCGCGAAGACCTGCGCTTCGACATGGCCTGCTGCCTCGTCCGCGAGGTGCTCGAACTCCGCGCGGATCATATAGAAGTTGGCCATCCGCCCGTGCTCGACAAGGATCGCGCAGAGCTGTCGCACGGTGGGGCTCAAGCCCAGTCGAGCCGTCAATTGGTCGAGCACGGCGCGCCGCTCGGCCACGGGATGGAGCGGATGGAATGCCACGGCGCGCAGCTCCGTGCTCTGCTCGAAGAGCCGCGCGAGCTGCGCCATTTCGCCGCGCACCTCGTCCACGCGACCCTCGTCCCGGGCAAGACCGAAGAGCGCACGCGCGTATCGACGCGCCGCTGCTGAACTCGGCACGCGCGCTAGCTCCGCGCCGCGGGAGGGCGTGCTGGAGTTTCGATGCGCTCGATGAACTCGTCGGCAAGACGCGCGCGATCGGCGTCTGTCACCTGCTGCCGAAGGAGGTCCCCTGCGAGCTCGATTGCGAGGTCGGCGGCCTCCTTGCGCAGGGCGTCGCGTGCCCTGCGCTCCTCCTGTTTGACGGCCGCAGCGCCGTCACGTCGGATGCGTGCCGCGGCGGCCTCCGCATCGGCGAGGATCTGCCGACGCTCCGTCTCCGCGCGCTCCTGGGCAAGGCGCCGGAGTTCCTGGATCTCCGCATCGAGCCGCGCCATCCGTCCCTTCCAGTCGGCGAGGCGCTCCTCGGCCTCGCGCAGCACCGCGGCCGCGCGCTCAAGCTTTTGCTCGATGTCATGCCGGCGCGTTGCAAAGAAGCCCCGGATGGGCGCGCGCAGGAAGTAGACCAGTACGCCGAGAAGAGCGATGAGATTCATCGCGTGCCAGACGAGGGGGTGACCTTCGGCGGAAGCCGCGCCCTCGGCCAACGCCGAGGCAGGGGCCAGAAGCGCCGCCACCCCCACGACGAGACCGCGAGCCGGTCCCCTCATGAAAGGGTTCGTCCGAGGATGCGAGCCGCAGCCTCTCGTGCGAGCTCCCGGGTCTGGGTTTGGAGCACGCGTCGTGCCTCACCGAGGGCCGCGCTGATTTCCCGGCGGGCAGACTCGACGATCTGCTGGGATTCGCCGCGCGCGGCCGCGACCGATTCGGCGTGATGGGTCTGGGCGGATCTGAGTGTTGCCTTGTGCGCACGTTCAGCTTCCGCGCGCGCCGCGCGCACCGCCGCTTCGTGGCGTGCAAGCTCGGCCTCCGCCGCTTGGTTTAGCTCTGCGGCGCGGGCCTGCGTTCCTTCGATCTTCTGGTCGCGCTCGTCGAGCACACCGAGCAGAGGTGCGAAGAGCAAGCGCTGCAGCACCGGCACGAGGATCAGGAAGAGCACGATCAAAAGCGCCACGAGACGCAGGTCGGGGATGATCTCGAGGGTGCCTTCAGATGCGGATGCCGGTCGCGCGAGGATGCTCGATCCCGTCGCGAGGCAAACGACGAGCGCCTTGCGAGACCAACCCAGATTCATCGCTCGCGGGCCTCTCCCGAGTGTCGCGCGCGGAACCGCAGCGGCTGGCCCTTTTCGTCCAGCCCGTCCCGCCCGCCGGGCCGGCTTGCGCCAAACTGCAGCCGACATCCCGACGATGGAAGGCAATTCCGAAAGAGCTTGGAAGCGCGCGCCGAACCAAACCGTCGGCATTCCGACCGCTTCCGAAGCGGCGGCATGTTTGCATAGATTAGGCGAAGTTCAAGACGCTGCGGTGTCGTCGCTGTGCGAGCCTCGCGCCGGCAAGGCGGCGCCGGCGTGGCAGCGCCCGTCAAGCACGGAGCCCTCCGCGAGGGCGAGGGCCGGAGTCCGCACCTCCCCATACACCCGTGCCGTGGCCAAGAGCTCGACCCGGCGTCGGGCGTACACGTCCCCCTCGATCACCCCAGCCACCACGAGCTCGTCGACCTCGATTCGTCCCTCGACCCGTCCCTGGGGCTCGATCCTGAGGGAGCCCTGGGCGATCACATCGCCCCGGAGCTCCCCCTCGAGATGAACGGTGCCGCGGAACGACAAGACACCGTCAAAATGGGCCCCGGCCGCAAGCACGCTCGGCGCTCGGGCGGGACTCGACTGCACGGGCTCGCTCACATGCCCTCCAGGATGATCCGCGCAATCCGGTCAAGCTCCCCCGCGCCATAGAACTCGATCTCGATCTGGCCCCGCCCGCTCGCGGCCCCCGCAACGCGTACGCGGGTCTTGAGCCGTTCGCGCAAGGCGTCGACCAGGTGTCCGAGATTTGGATCGGTCTGGGAGGGGGCGACTCTCGTCTTCCGCTCCGCCGTACCGCCCAGGCTCCGCGCCGCCTCCTCGGCGGCCCGCACAGAGAGCTGTTGCGCCACAATGCGGTCGCGCAGCTGGCGACGCTGCTCCGGGTTTTGGATCTGCAGGATGGCTTTCGCGTGGCCCACGGAGAGACGGCCATGCTCCACGTCCGCCTGGAGGTCGCGGCCGAGCTCCAGCAGGCGCAGGTGGTTCGCGACGGTAGAGCGATCGAGGGCGACCCGTTCGCCAATCTCTTCCTGTGTCGCGCCTCCCTCGGCCAGAGCCCGGAAGGCCAGTGCGAGCTCGATGGGATTGAGATCGTGGCGCTGCACGTTCTCAACGAGCGCCAGCTCGAGGCGATCCTTCGGGGCGATCTCCGCAATCACTGCGGGAATCGTCTTCCGACCCGCCACCTGCGCGGCGCGCCAGCGCCGCTCTCCCACCACGAGCTCGTAGCGCTCCCCCGCCGCTCGCACGACCACGGGTTGGAGGACGCCGTGACGCCGGATCGACTCCGCCAGACGTTCGAGCTGCTCGGCGTCAAAGATGCGTCGCGGCTGCTCGGGATTCGGATCGATCCGCTCGACCTCGATCTCCGCGGGACCACCTCCCGCCGGACCCGCCTCGACCTGAACAGCCGAGCCCGAGCTGGCCCCCGGGATCAGCGCCCCAAGACCGCGACCGAGCGCGTTGCGACCTTTGTTCATGGGATTAGTCCGATGACGCGCCGGAAGAGTCCGGCACACCGCTCGCACCTCCGATGAGCCCCTCGGTCCGTCGGAGGAGTTCATTCGTCAGTTTCAAGTAGCTGATGGCGCCCTTCGAGTGGACGTCATACAGGAGAATGGGCATGCCGTGACTCGGTGCTTCGCTGAGCCGCACGTTCCGGGGGATCAGCGTCTCGAAAACCAGCTCGCCGAAGTGCGCCCGGACGTCCTTCAGGACTTGGCGGCTCAGGCTATTTCGAAGATCCACCATGGTCGGGACAATCCCGCCCAGCACAAGGTTCGGGTTCAGACTGCGGCGCACGAGTTCCACTGTCTCGAGCAGACGTGCCAGGCCCTCGAGCGCGTAGTACTCACACTGCAGAGGGATCAGGACCTCGTCCGCCGCGGTGAGAGCGTTCAGGGTGAGGAGTCCCAGGGACGGCGGGCAATCGATCACGATGTAGAGAAACGCTTCTCGCAGGTCCGACATCGCCTGCTCGAGGCGGCGCTCACGGTTGGCGATGGAGACGAGCTCGATCTCCGCGCCGACGAGATCCCGTCCAGACGGAACCACCTTCAAGAAGCCGAGCTCGGTGGGAACCGCGACATCCTTCATGACGCAGCCACCAATGAGCGCGTCATAGACCTGACGCGCTGGGCTGGTGAGTCCGAAGGCGCTGCTAGCGTTGGCTTGCGGGTCGAGATCGATGAGCAAGGTCGAGCGCTCAGAGGCAGCAAGAGAGGCGGAGAGGTTCACTGCGGTGGTGGTCTTCCCGACACCGCCCTTTTGGTTCACGACGGCGAATACGCGGCCACGCGCCATAGTGCTCTCTTCCCCGGGGGGAGAAGCGGTGGGGGTCACTGGGTAGGTATCACATCGGCTGGGTCCGCGTCCATCCGCCGCTACTCGCATTTGCGTGCAAGCCAGAGCGACCGTTCCGGACCCCCAAGGGGCACGCGATAGTGCACAATCCGCTCGCTTCCGACCCCCGCCTGGGGCCCAACGTTTGGAGCGTGAATGCCTCCCGGAACGAGCAACCACCCTCCCGGCCGAATCCAAGGGAGAAGAAGGGCGGCCGCTTCGGAAGGCGCAGCGGCCGCCTGGGCGATGCCCACGTCATGGGGAGACGGAGACAGGGACTCCGCACGGCCGTGCCAGGCGTCGACATTCGCGAGCCGGAGCTCCCGGATCGCCATCCTCTGGAAATGGTGGCGGCGCTCCCGGGCTTCCACCAGGAGGATCTCGCGCTCAGGATGGAGAATCGCGAGGGGTAGGCCTGGGAACCCGGCTCCCGAACCCACGTCT
>DAIOWK010000316.1:0-4431 GCA_036758525.1 Myxococcota bacterium | reverse complement strand
ACAGACGAGGTTTCTTGAACTGTCTCTTGACCAACGACGGATCGTGACGACCAAGAATCCGGGAGGCAGCATTCGCGTAGGAGCAGTGCCGCGACGGACTGGGGCCGTTGTGGTCGCGATGCTCCTCGCACTGTCGGGGTGTCGAGGACTCGGACCCGCAACCCTCGCCGCTGGGCGCGGCGCGTACAACGACGTCATCGCGCGCACGAGCTCCGAGCAGACACTCGGCCTGATCGTGCGGATGCGCTACTCCGATCCAATCGGTTTGCTCACCGTCTCGAGTGTCACCGCAAATCTGCGATTCAGCGCCGTGACGAAGGCAGAGGCGGGATTCGGGGCCCCGTCCTCGTACCAAGGGGCCCTTGTTCCTTTCTCGGCAGGCATCAACATCGATGACAATCCCACGATCTCGTACACTCCCGTGGAAGGACAGGCGTTCCTCCGCGAGTGGCTCGCGCCACTGTCGCTCGAGACGCTCGCTTTGGCGATGCAGTCGGGGGTGAACCTTGAGGCGCTCCTGCCTCTCCTGGTCGATCGCCTGAACGATCTCCGCTCGGGGCCAGACGCAACCTCCGAGGAGCGGGCGGCGTTTAGTCGCGCCGCGAGCATCCTGGAGAACCTCCACGTGCTCGGGAGAGAAGCGTGGGTCGCGCCGGAGCGGCAGGCCGGGGGCTACGAGCTCATCCTGTCAAGGTACGCGCCCCCACATACTGAGCAGGTCGACGAGCTGCTCCGGTTGCTCAACGTGTCGGCGAAGCCGGAGGCCGGCTCCATCCTCACGATCCCGGTGACGCTCGGGGCACGCGTCGGTGACTCTGCCGGGTTGGCGATCCAGACCAAGTCAGTCGCCGAAATCATGCGCGCCGCCGCTCGGTCGATTGAGGTTCCCGAGGAACACGTGAAGGCGGGAGTCGTGGCTCCGAGCACTGTCATGCCGGGTGACGCGGGGCCGACGCTTCGGATCCATTCGAGCCAATCCGCTCCCAGCCACGCGAATGTGGCCGTGGAGCACCGCGGGTGGTGGTACTACGTGGACGACACTGATCTGGCCAGCAAGCGTCTCTTCGAAGACATCCAGCTGCTCTTCCTGTCGCGCCTTTCGGAGGCCACTCGGGGCGCGCAGAGCGCACCGGTACTGACCATTCCAGTCAAGTGACGCACGGCCCTCAGCCATCCGCCGGCGCTCCAGGCATAACGCGGCTGCGGCCTGAATGGTCCTGGCGGCGTAGTCGGTGATCCGAAAAATCCCAGGCCTATCATCGGGCGCAACCGGAAAACCTACCGTCTACGTGGCTGATCGAGTTTTCGGGATTTTCAGTCCGCTTCGAACCGCTCTAGGCCCCGGCCGACCGGGACGGGGTTGGAGTCCGAGCATGAAATCTCACTCGGTGAGCGCTATCGCGGATCCTCGAATGCGTTCGAGGTCAGGGGTCCCTGACTGCAGGTTAGGTGCCCGGGAGCCGGCCCGGCTCGCCTTGTGGCGCGGGGCGAAGTCGCGCAGATCAACTGCATCGCTTCACCTCTGCAGAGCCTGCTCGCCGATCGAATTCCTATTGTTGATTCGCGAGTCAATTGCTCGAGCGACGGAAAGAAATTGCAGCCCTCCACGCGATGAAAACGAGCGGCCGAACACCACGCGAAGCTCCGCCGCATGCTGAGGCGCGGTCGGGTTCTCGCGCACAACAGCCAGCTCGTCGGCAGGTCTCGAGTGCACGCGCCCGTCGCGTCCTCGTAGTAATCCAGCGTAATCCCCTGGAGGACGCGGTATCTGCACGGCCTGCAAAATCGCGGAGCAAAAGCGGAGCGCAAGTTAAAGGCTACCGGATGGTCGGCGGAATTTCATTGCTGTGTCGCTGACTTCCCACCGGAGTGTCGCGCGCATCACATAGGACGCTACACTGTGTCAGTCGCAACACGCGGCGGCAGTCTTCCGCCAACCCAGGCGGCGGCCTCTGCCATCTCGTGCGGCGGTGAGCAGAGACGCTCAGCGAGTGCAGTCGCGGTGCTCCGAGCGGGAGGGGGACGAAGCGTGGAAAAGCACGAGGGCGGTCTCAAGATGAAGCTACGACCGCGCCGCTCCGTGGAGCGCGGCAGCTGTCCGAGCGCACGGCGTCTGGCCCGAATGCGGATCCGTCTGCGGCGCATGAAGCGACCGAGACCGAGCCGAAAGCCGTTCGTCCTGGAAGCCTACACGGCGCCTACTCGCTTGCAGCGCAGTACGGTCAAGGTGAGCTACGTCGCGAGCCGCAGTCCCGGCGGGTGGCGAGCTCACGGTCGCTATCTCGCCAAGGAGGGAGCGCAGCGGAAGGGTGAGCGAGGCACGGGCTTCGACCGCAACCAGGACAGCGGGATCCGGCCCGCAGATCAGCTCGGTGCCTGGCAGGAGGCCGGAGACCAGAGACTCTTCAAGCTCATCGTCTCTCCCGAGAACGGCCATGCCCTGGACCTCCGAGACCACACTCGACGACTCATGGACGCGCTCGAGGACGAGCTCGGAACAAAGCTCGAGTGGGTAGCGATCGACCACCACAACACGGGGCACCCGCACGTCCACGTAGCGCTGCGTGGCGTCCATGCACGAGGCCACGCACTTCGCATTCCCCGGGACGTGATCCGGGACGGGAAGCTCCGGGGCTGGAGTCAGGCCCTGGCCACGCAAGTCCTGGGTCTCCGGACCGAGCACGAGCTGCGGCGCGAGCGGGAAGGGACGGTCCATGCCCAGCGCTACACCGGACTCGACGCCGCACTCGAAGCGCGCATGGACGGAGCCAGGCACGTTTCGTTCGAGGGTCCGATCCCGGACTCAGCCCAGGCTCGAGAGCAACGCCTCCGTATGCTCCGGCGCCTCGCCTTCCTGAAAGAGCGCGGGCTCGCCGAGCGCACGGGCAGCTTCACCTTCAAGCTCTATGTAGAGCTTCGACCCGCGCTCCAGGAGATGGCGCTGCGGCGCGATGTCCAGAAGAGCTTGGCCCGCGATGGGATGGTTCTTGGTGATCCCAAAGCCGAGATGCGGCTCACTCGGATCGAGGCCGGTACCCGTCTCCTCGGACGCTTCGTGGGCGTCTCGAGACCGGACGAAGAGAGCCAGGGACATTGGATCGTCGAGGGGGTCGAAGGGCGCGTTCACGTGGTGCCCGAGCCTGCCTGGCTCGCAGATTGGCGGGCCCAGAAGCTCGACCCCGGTGACGTCGTGAGCCTATGGGGAGTGGTCGTGGGAGCCGCCGAAGGAAGACGACGGACCCTCACGCAGCCGATGCGCCATGGCCGCCTCGAGGAGATCGAGGCGGCGCCGCTGGGTGCGAGCATCCTTGATCTCGAGGCGGTGCGCGGCCTCACCGAGATTCCGGCACCACCTGCACCGTCTCAGGAAGATCCTGGCCGTGGCTTCGTGGCGCGGTGGCAGGCGGCGCTTGAGAGGCGGGGTGGTAGGCTCGAGAGCCAGGGCGTGATCGATCGGAGCGCGCTCGCTGCGAGCCCTGAGTCCGAGCGGGGATCGGTGCTTCAAGAGCTCGAGCGCGAGGTCGAAGGGCGCATGAAGCTGCGTCTCGCGGTGAGGCTCACCATCGACGAGATCCAGCGCCTTTTCCCCAAGCGGGAGATCGAGCACGCCCGCCGCATCGTGGGCGGACTCTATCGGGGATCCCTCGTGGCCTACGCCTATGACGAGGCCGGGGGCCAGTATGTGGTTCTCCGGACGGGCGGCACCCTCACCGTGATCCCGACGCGTGAGCGCGATCTCGAGCTCGGGAGGGAGATCCAAGCGAGATCGCACCTTGTGGAGGGCCCGGGGCACGAGCGGCAGCGGATCGCCTGGCAGCTCGAAGACACGCGCGAGCTCGATCGCGGACGAGAACGGTGAGCCTCGCACGGCGAGCTCACCTGACCCGCGCGACGAGGCGATAACGCCGAGTCTCTACTCCCCACTGCGACAGCTTGCGCATTCTCGGCTCCCATCCCTACGCAAGTTGTGACTCTGGCCGTAAATTCCCAAGAGCCTCTTAAGTCGGTTAGCGAACACCACCCGCTTGGTGTACTACGCCGCTATACGCTCACTTGCGACGCTATACGCTACTCGTTGTCTAAAGCCAGTTTCCCAAGATTTCCCATTGTTGACCTTTCTCTGAGTTCCTACGTTTTGAGCTGCTGAGACTGCTCATGCGGTGGTGCGAATGACAGATCGTCCTCAAGGTGTGTTCCAAAAGGATCAAACCTTCCACGCAAGAGCTGGGCGGCACGGTGCGCGATGCTGAGCGGGACGCCCGTCATCATTCTCAAAACCCCGATTTGGCCGCCGATGAAGACAATCCCGCCGCTGATGAGACACCCTCGGGCGCGGAAGCTGGCGGAGCTCGCCCCAGACGCCGCTGCCGACGCCGCCGCGAAGCGGGCTGCCGACGCTCAAGATGCGCGATACGGAGGGCCCCGAGGGTG
>DAIOWK010000315.1:0-4435 GCA_036758525.1 Myxococcota bacterium | reverse complement strand
GGGATTGCATGGAACGCCACGAAGAACCGCTTGAGGCGACCTTGCGGCGCGTGCTCTTGGAGGTGCTCCCGGAGTCGGACCGAGGCCGGAAGCTGCCTTCGGCTGGCTCGCGGAAGACGACAAAGCGCGCCGCGCGGTAGGCCAGCACGGGTGATGTCGTGAGGTTAGTCCCCGTGAACGGTGCAGTATGCGCTCGGTAGTCCGTCCTCGGGAACCGGACCTAAAGCCGTCGCAATCGACCGGTAGAAAGGGATCTGCGGCCGCATGATCTTCCCGATGGGATCGGACCGAAGTAATCGCGAGATTGGGCCAGTTTGCCAGTCCACGTGAGGTGGCGCCTGGGTGGCGTGGTGACGTTGCTGGTGACACCCTGTAGCAGCCTATGCGGCCCATGAAACGCGTTCTCGTGTAAGCTCGCGTCATTCTTGGGGATCTTTGTCCTCTTCAGGATGCCTTCTAAGCGACGGGTCGCAGGTTCGAATCCTGCCCGGGGCGCCACGCAATCCAGCGTCGGTGCAGCAGTTCTAGGCCGCCGCGAATTCTCGCCGAGAGCGAAAGTGCGGCGAGGGGCCGTCTGGGGGCCGTGGTCAGCGAGTCCGCGAACCCGTGCTGCTCGCTCGGGAGGAAGTGTCCGTACCAGTCGAGGAGCAGCTTCGCGCTTGCCCAACCGCCTTCTGCCTGGATCCACTTGATGGGTGTCCCGCTCGAGAGATGCAGGGTCGCGAAGGTGTGCCGCAGTCCATGCGGCGTGAACCGTCTGTGAGCCCCAAGGACGCGGCGAACCAGGGGTCCAAAGACACGAGCTCCGAAGTTGTGAGGGTCGAGCTCCCCTCGCTCGTCGCGAAGACGAGGGTCTCGTCTCCGAAGACCTCGGGCCGGCGCGCCGCGAGCTCGGCGCGCCTCGAGAGCTCCACGACTCTCTCGCGTCCGCTCTTGGTCTCCGCGAGGTATTTCCCGTTCGAGAAACTCCGCCGGATGCCCCGTGCCTCGGTCGAGGTCTATGTCTATCCAGCCCCTCCTCTCCGCGAAGCACCGGAGTGTCCCACGACGGCCGCCAGCGCGACAACCACCAAGCGGGGTGGGCCGACCGACGCACCCGAAGCTGCGGGCTGTCAGGCTCAGCCTCTGGTCAGGGGGCCAGGCGACGTGGAACCCAAGCGCCGGGGTGGGCTCGCAGGAGCTCCCGAAGCTGATCGGGCGAAGGCCAGGTGAGGAACTGAGGAAGGCCGTCGGCGAGGACGAGCCAGGGAACCTTGGACTCGGTGTTGACGTGGGCCCAAGGGGTCGGTTGGGCGTCGTCGAGGCTCTGCGTGACGACGGCGACGAGTTCGAGCGCTTCGGAGACATTAAAGATCGGCGTGGCACAGCGCCCGCAGAAATGACGCACGGCGCCCAAGGGCGTGCGGTACCGGGAGACGGCCTCGAGAGGGCTGAGCCAAGCGACGCTCTCCGGAGCAACGAACGTGACTGTGGTGAAGGCGGCGCCGTGAACCCGGCGACAAAACACACAGTGGCAGTTGGCGACCGGGCCAAACGGCCCCGTCACTCTGTACCGCAACTTCCCGCAGCGACACCCGCCAGTGGATTCCAATCTTCGCTCCCGCCGCCGAACGGATTGGCGACGTCGCTGTTCGGTACGTTCTCGCCATTATCCTTCCGTCGGGCGGAGGCGGTCAATCTCCAAGATCTCTGCCAGGCCCTGTAGCCGCGACGCGCCCCGACTTCAGTCGGAGGATTGTCGCATTTGGACTGCCGCACGTTGGGCTTGGCCATTAGACGCCGCCGTGCGCGAGGCGCCTCGTTCGGGGAGCGCGCCTCGCCGTAGCGCCCCGAACCCAACCGCCACGCGCGCGTTTGGCGACGCTTAGTGAGAGGGTTTGCGGAGCGGGCCAAGCAGCTCGCACCTCTCGCTTGAGCCCATGGCTGGGCGGGCCGATAAGCTCGCCATGCAACGAGCGTTTGCATTGTGCCTCACGTCGCCTCTCGTTTCCGGAGAGGAGCACCGCCCGGTGGCCGCGAGCTCCCGCCTCGCGACCCCAGTAATGCGCCGTCCCGCAGGCCTCCATCATCACCGTGGCAGGAGCTTGCTCGGCGAGGAGACCCGGCCTCCTCTTCGCTCTCATGTTCTACGCGCTGTCTTCTGTCTCTTCGTGGGGATTGTGCGGGTGCGGATGGCGCGCCCCCTCGATACCACCGACGCGCGTGACCCGATATTGGCGGCCAGGACAGAGCGCCTCTTCCTAGAAATCGCAGGTCGGGCAGCTCGTCGCCTACGGTGACACGCAATGCCCAGGCGCGGCGTTCAAGGTGTGCGGGCCGGCCCACGGCACTCCAGCGGGCGCGTCCTCGCTGCGCGGCGAGAGCCACGGTTCGAGCCGGATAGAGCCGGGAGCCGTCACCGTTGCAGCCCTGTGCCGCTCCTCGCATACCCTCGCAACGCAGCAGACGCAACCTCGCGTCATTTCTTGGGGCGGTTTCGTATTGCGGAGCTGAAGGTCGCAAGTTCGAGTCTTGCTGGGCGCGTCGCGTTTATGCACCACTTTCAGCGGTGGCCTCTTTTGTGATCTCGTCGGGAGCATACGAGAGGAGATTGCACGGTGGTCCGTTCGGGGACCCGAGATTCAGGTGGCGCCAAAGGATCATCGGCGCGGAGTCGTCGTCGCTTCAGCCGCAGCTAGTGGGTGCGACGGCCGGTGACGGCCGCCGCACCCCAGGCGGTCATCGCTTCGGCGGATTCGATGGCTGGCCGGGAGAGCCCGGCTTCGGGCTCGGCGACCACGGGCGGTCCTTCGGCGGCGCTCCTTGGCCGGGCGGCTTCGCGGGCTGTCCGGGCTTGGGACTCCCCTGCTTGGGGTCTGACATGCACACCTCCGTGGGATCGCCGGAGAGCACGATCCCGGTGCGGCTGGGAACGAAAGCCAGGATCTGTTCCATGGCGCCCGTTCCCGGCGTTCCGATCGGCGCACCCAAAAGCATCGGCGAGCTGAGCTTCCCCTTGAGCTAACCGAGATGCGCCGCGGCACACTCTGAGGGGGGTGTCCAGCGGGCAGGTCAGTGGTGGATCGCCCATCCCGGAGTCCGGAACAAGGCTGCTCGTGATAGGTGTTGTAAGTCTTGCGCGCTGCCGCAGGCGCTAGGTGGGCGTGCACCGGGCAGGACCTCTGCTCCGGCGCACCCCTCCAAGGCCGGAACTCACATGCGGCAAAGGAATCGTCGGGGCGTCGCTGTCGCTGCGTGACGCCGGTCACCACAGACTCTTCGATGCTCAGCAGTCTGATGGCCAGAGACAAGTAAGGATCTTCAAGGTTCGAGACACTCGCTGATCCGCGTGCTCCGAAGTGCAAACTCCCTTGGTTGGCTCTCCGGTCTCCCGGCAGTACGATTGGCCGCAAATGCTCCAGACCCTGACCTGGCGATCTGCGTTCCTCATCGCCCTTTTTTCAATCACTTGCCTCGCATTCGGGCCATGCGGAAGAGTCCCTGGAACGCGACTTTCCGGTGAGGAGATTACGCAACCGGTGACCGACTGGGCCTTCGCCGACCAGCTTCCTGGGTGTCAGATTGAAGTTCGGCCCTCGGAACCCTACTCGATCAATGCGGCTTGTTTTACCTACGCTGGCAGGCTCTTCGTAGGTTGCATGCGCTGTTCCGGGAAGCGATGGCCCACCTACGTCGCCGCAGACCCAAACGTTCGGGTGAAGCTCGGCGATCGTCTCTATCCCCTTCGGGCAAACCGCGTCACCGACACGACAACGCTCCAAGCCGCGTGGGACGAGAGGTCCCGAAAGCACACGACCGGAGCAGCCGCAGCTGTCCCCGCGGACTACTGGCTCTTTGCTCTCGACCCGCGATGAACATCGCGCCTACGTTGGCTGCGGCGCTCCGGGCATTTCGTGGCAGCCGCTCGTTGTACCCTGCGTGACCACCTTCGCCGACGATCGTGCTCTTGGGCACCCCGTATTTCTTGCTGTGTTGCAATGGGCGATCGTCACCGCCGCCTTCGGGCTTCTCTGCGGTCGTCTGCGGGCTTGGCAGCAGCTGCTCGCCGCCATCGCCACGATGGCTCTCGTTGGCGTGCTTTCTCACGTCGCCATCTGTCTCCTCGGGTTCCACTTTTTCTTCGACGCTCCCTAGCGGCATCGGCAGGAGCCACCTCGACGAGCATGCGCTCGCGTCTGCTGGGAATGTCAGGGTCGAGTGCGGCAGTCGCAATTCACCCACGGCTAGTACGTGCCTCGGCGTGGTAGGATTTGCGGTGATGAAGCCCCGCCCTTTGACGAGGGAACCTGCATGAACACCCAGCGAGACGTAACCGGGCGATGCGCATCCAACTCTTGAGGATTTCATATGCGATCTGACATTGTTCCCGGGGCGATCTTTCCCGACTATGAGCTTTCCGACCACACCGCGAAACGCCGGAAGCTCTCCGAACTGC
>DAIOWK010000314.1:0-4454 GCA_036758525.1 Myxococcota bacterium | reverse complement strand
GGTGATCATCGAGTCGAAGGACCCGGACCTGCGGCCGCGCATCTCCATCAAGGACGAGGCGGGGGTCACCGTGCCCGGCGGCCGCTCGCTCCTTCCGGTCGGCGCCTATGTGGCGGGCACGGAGGGCGAGGAAGTCCACGCCGGGGATGTAATCGCCAAGATCCCGCGGGAGACCACGAAAACGAAGGACATCACCGGCGGTCTGCCGCGTGTGGCGGAACTCTTCGAGGCCCGAAAGCCCAAGGAGTACGCGATCGTCACCGAGATTGACGGCATTGTGTCCTTCGGAAGCGACTCCCGGGGCAAGCGCCGGGTGATCGTGACTCCGGATGCGGAAACAGGCGGCGAGCCCAAGGAGTACTTGATCCCGAAAGGCAAGCACGTGTCCGTGCATGAGGGTGACCGGGTGCGCGCGGGCGAGCCACTGATGGACGGTGCGTCCAATCCCCACGACATCCTGCGCATCAAGGGAGAGAAGGAGCTCGCGAAGTATCTCGTCGATGAAGTGCAGGAGGTCTACCGACTGCAGGGTGTCAAGATCAACGACAAGCACATCGAGACCATCGTGCGACAGATGCTTCGGCGCGTGCGGGTGAAGGAAGTCGGCGACACCGACTTCCTGGTGGGCGAGCAGGTCGAGAAGGGAGTCTTCGAGGCGGCCAACGAACGGATGGCGGTGGAAGGCAAGCAGCCGGCGCTTTCCGAGCCGCTGCTCCTTGGCATCACCAAGGCGTCGCTCTCGACGGAGTCCTTCATCTCCGCGGCCTCGTTCCAGGAGACAACGAAGGTGCTCACCGAGGCGGCGATTTGGGGCAAGACCGACCACCTCCACGGACTGAAGGAGAACGTGATCATGGGTCGTCTGATCCCGGCTGGGACCGGACTCGCCCGCTACAAGAACATCGGGATCCAGATCGAGGCGCCCGAGGGTGTGGCCCAGGGTCCCGAGGAGGAGGAGCTCGTGCCCAGGGTCGTTCCTGCAGCGCCGGCACCTGCCACCGAGGGGTACTTGGCCGCGCCGCCTGCCTCGGGCTCGGAGGGGCTCGAGAACTAAAAAGCGCGAAAGGGCGCGAAGCGTTTGTCTGGGGCCGCTCGGGTCCGTCAGCGAGGCGTTGACAGGGACCCGAAGCCCACTAGAATGCAGCGGTTTTTCGGGTCAGAAGCCGCACCAAGTCGCTCCCATCGCCGATCCTCACCGCGCCGATGTCTCTCGGAGGGGTGGGTCAGGGTCGGTCGGGTGCGATCGCTGTCTTCCCCGTGGAGAGCCCATGCCGACCGTGCAGCAACTCGTGCGCCTCGGGCGCGAGCGGAAGCGAAAGAAGTCGAAAGCGCCCGACCTTGAGGCAGCGCCGCAGAAACGCGCGGTCTGCATGCGTGTGTTTACCCAGACGCCGAAGAAGCCAAACTCGGCGCTTCGCAAGGTGGCGCGCGTGCGGCTTACCAATGGACACGAAGTGAACGCGTACATTCCCGGCGTCGGCCACACTCTCCAAGAGCACTCCGTGGTGTTGGTGCGGGGTGGGCGCGTGAAGGATTTGCCGGGTGTGCGGTACCACATCGTGCGGGGCACCCTCGACTCGACCGGCGTGACCGACCGACACCAAAGCCGTTCGAAGTACGGGGCGAAGAGACCGAAGTAGGGCCTTCGATTTGGCGGCCGGGGAGGTGTCCGAGATGCCTCGACCGGCCGCCGGCATTTTCGAACCTGCGATCGTGCGGGGGGACAGGGCAGAGGCAGATGCCGCGACGTCGAGTGGTCGAGAAACGCAAGATCACCCCGGATCCGAGGTATGGCGACCGGATGGTCGGACGCTTTATGTGCATCATTATGCATGACGGGAAAAAGAGCACCGCGGAGCGGATTCTCTACGGCGCGCTCGGAGTGATCGAGAGCAAGACGCGCAATGATCCCCTGGCGATGTTCCGCCGCGCTCTCGACAACGTGCGTCCGCGGATCGAGGTCAAGTCACGCCGTGTCGGAGGCGCGACCTACCAGGTTCCGGTCGAGGTGCGCCCCGAGCGGGCCACGTCGCTCGCGATGCGCTGGCTGGTTCAGTATGCACGGCTGCGAGACGGCAAGAGCATGCAGGACAAGCTCGCGAACGAGATTATCGACGCCGCGAACGAGCGCGGTGAGAGCGTAAGGAAGCGCGAGGAGACGCATCGCATGGCGGACGCGAACAAGGCGTTCGCCCACTATCGCTGGTAGGCACGAGCCAGCGGAGTGCCAATACAGCAGGAGACGAGCGGGCCGCTTGGGGGCCCGGAACGTGACGATCATGCCCCGTACTACACCGCTCGAAAGAACGCGGAACATCGGCATCATGGCCCACATCGATGCTGGGAAGACCACGACTACCGAGCGCATCCTCTATTACACCGGCGTGAACTACAAGATGGGTGAAGTCCATGAGGGCTCGGCGACCATGGACTGGATGGAGCAGGAGCAAGAACGGGGCATCACGATCACCTCGGCGGCCACCACCTGCTACTGGAAAGAGCACCGGATCAACATCATCGACACGCCCGGCCACGTCGACTTCACGATCGAGGTGGAGCGGTCGCTGCGTGTCCTCGACGGCGCGGTGGCGGTGTTCGACGGGGTCGCAGGCGTCGAGCCGCAGTCGGAGACCGTCTGGCGTCAAGCCGACAAGTACCGCGTTCCGCGCATCGCCTTCGTGAACAAGATGGATCGCGTCGGAGCAGATTTTCCTCGAGTGGTGAAGATGATCCGCGACCGGCTCGGCGCGCGGGCGGTCCCCATCCAGGTGCCGATCGGCAGCGAGGAGAAGTTCCGCGGCGTGGTGGATGTGGTGGCCGGTACCGCGACCGTATGGGACGAGGAGAGCCTTGGGGCGCAGTTTCGCGAAGAAGAGGTACCGGCGGACCTGGCGGATGTGGTCGAGGAGTATCGCGAGCAGGTGATCGAGGCCGCGGCCGACCACGACGAGGCGCTGATGGCCAAGTACCTCGAAGGCGAAACCATCGCCCCCGACGCCATCCGCAAGGCCTTGCGCCAAGCCACGTTGCGCCTCGAGGTCGTGCCCGTGCTGTGCGGTTCAGCCTTCAAGAACAAGGGCGTACAGACGCTGCTCGATGCCATCGTCGACTACCTCCCCTCACCCCTCGACGTGCCGCCGATCGAGGGCACAAAGCCCGGCACCCACGACACCGTGACCCGCAAGGCGGATGACAACGCACCGTTCTCGGCGCTCGCGTTCAAGCTGATGAGCGACAAGCATGTCGGGCACCTGACCTACATTCGCGTCTACTCCGGGCATGCGAAGACGGGCGACCAGGTGTTGAACTCCGCCCGCGGAAAGAAGGAGCGGATCGGCCGCTTGCTGCAGATGCACGCCAACAAGCGCCAGGAGATCGAGGAGGTATTCGCCGGGGACATCGCGGCGGTGGTGGGGCTCAAAGCCGTGGCCACGGGGGAGACCCTGTCCAGCATCGGTCATCCCGTGCTGCTCGAGCCCATGGAGTTCCCCGAACCCGTACTCTCGATTGCGATCGAGCCCAAAACCAAGGCGGACATGGACCGCCTCGGGGACTCGCTCCAGCGCCTTGCTCTCGAGGATCCATCCTTCCGCGTGTCTACCGATCCGGACACGGGTCAGACGCTGATCGCGGGCATGGGCGAGCTGCACCTCGAGATCATCACGGATCGTCTCCTGCGCGAGTTCAAGGTCGACGCCCAGGTCGGACCGCCTCAGGTCGCCTACAAGGAGACGATCACACGTCGGGTGAAGGTGGAAGGCCGCTACATCAAGCAGACCGGCGGCAGCGGCGACTACGGTGTGGTGTGGATCGAGGCAGAGCCCGGTCCGCCGGGCTCGGGTTTCCAGTTCGAGCACGCCGTGAAGGGCGGAGCCATACCGCGCGAATACTTCCCCGCAGTGCGGCACGGTTGCGAGGAAGCCGCCCAGAGCGGCGCGCTCGCGGGCTATCCCGTCGTCGACGTGAAAGTGCGTCTGGTGGACGGGCAGTATCACGACGTCGACTCGTCGGAGCGTTCCTTCAAGATCGCCGGGTCGATTGCCATGAAGGAGGCGTTGCGTGAGGCGGATCCGGTCCTCCTCGAGCCGATCATGAAGGTCGAGGTGGTGACACCGGAGGAGTTCACCGGTGCCGTCCAGGGCGATCTGAACAGCCGGCGCGGGAAGCTCACCGGCCTCGACGTGCGAGGCAACGCGCAGGTGATCGGGGCCGAGGTTCCCTTGGCCACGATGTTCGGATACGTGAACAGCCTGCGCTCGATGACGCAGGGTCGCGCGACTTACACCATGCAGTTTTCACACTATGCACAGGTCCCGGCGGCTGTCGCCGAGGCCATGGGAACTCGCTAGCAAGCAGGCGCGTTCGGGCGAAATGCGCCCGTGTCGGAGGATCGGAATCAAATGGCCAAGGCGAAGTTCGAGCGGACGAAGCCGCACGTGAATGTGGGGACGATT
>DAIOWK010000313.1:0-4501 GCA_036758525.1 Myxococcota bacterium | reverse complement strand
AGAGACGATTGCGGAACACAATGCAGATCACCCCGGGGCCTACGCCGAGGAGAGCAGGGAGGGCGGCGAAAGGTAGCGACCACGGATACGGGTCGAATAAACCGCGGCTTTCTACCAGACGACCCGCAAAGCCCGTGAAAAAAACAATCCCCTGATACACAAGAAACAGCCCGAAGAATGTGAACAGCACGACGCCAAGTTCCCTGGGTCTCATAAAGCGTTCACCGCCGCTACCCCCCTCGCCTCCAAAGGATAGGGAATACACCGTTTTTGGGAGGGCTCCAGAGCCGCCCCGCCTCCGACCTTATAGCGATGAAAAGCGCTTCGCCGAGTGGCGACGCGCGATACACCCACGAGGAGAACCACGAAAATGGCAATCGAAGACGCAACCGCCGCAGACCTTGAGCGGCAGATCGCCGAGCAGAGGCAGTTCCGCGATAAGAGTTCGTTGTCGAGCGACCTAGACGACTACGACGTGATGATGCCGCAGGCCGGCCCGGTGCCGAAGCGGCTTCCCCTGGAAACCATTGCGACTCACACCGAGAGCGCGGAACTCGCCCGCAGGCCGGTCATTCCGAGCGCACCAACAGGTGCGACGACACCAGGACAGGAGCGCTGAACATGGAGCGGGATCCGGAAGACTTTCCCTGCGACGATCTCGAAGACGAGTGCGTCGTCGAGGGGCCGCGGCGCATCGAGACGAAGGGCGGGAGCTACCTCCGTCTGAGACGGTCGAAGCGCCCCAATGGTCCTCGATACCGCGGTCTCACCCTGCGCGACGGCACGATCTACGCCGACATCGTGATCGGTAAGCGCCGGGTCAAGAAGTCCCTCGGCACGTCGGACTGGCAGGACGCGGCGCGCCAGGCGCAAGAGCTGCGCGAGAAGTGCAAGACGGGCGCCACTGCCACCAAGGCGCCGGTTCCCACCTTCGGAGAGTCCGCGGTCAAGTATCTCGCCGAGGACACGAGCCACCTTGCCAGGACCACAGCGGGAGACCGAGCACGATACCTGCGCCCGAGCGGTCCAATCGTCGCCCCTCTCGGTGCGCGGCGCTTGGATGAGGTCACGCCTGCGATCCTGCGGGAGTGGTGGAACGCGCAGGTCATCGGCCGCGGGCTCACCGTCGCGACCGGGCGCACCTACTTGGACGCGATAGCCGGCGTCTACGCCTACGCGGTCGATCTCGGAGTGGTCGAGTCCAGCCCAGTCGGGGCCTTCCGCGAAAGCATTCGACGCCGCGCACGGACACAGAAGGGACGCGCAGCGTCCGACCCCACGCGCAACGTCCGCCCAATCGAGGAGCCGCAAGCGATACAGCGTCTCGTAGACGAAGCGAGCGCCGAGGGTCCCGAAGCGGCAGCCGTTGTGCTGCTTCTCCTGGACGCCGGTCTACGGCTCGGGGAGGCGCTTGGATTGGTCTGGGGCCGGATCGTGTGGGGTGCCGATGATGACGACCCGTCCCGGGCTCTTCTGATCGAGAGCAACCGTCCCCGGGGCGGGGCACCTGCGCCAACCAAGTCGGGCCGCGGCCGTAAGGTCCAGCTCTCCAGGCGACTGCAGCGAGCCCTCCTGGACCTTTACAGATTCCGCTTCGGACCCGCGGCGGACCGACTCGTTCTCGAACGGATGGACCCTGGCAACCTTCGTGCCCGAGAGTGGCGGCGGATCTTGCAGCGAGCGGCCATCGGGCACCGCGCGCTCAAGGATCTGCGCGACACCTACGCGAGCCAGCTCCTGACCGCTGGCGTCCAGCTCGGCTACGTCTCTAAACAACTCGGCCATGCCGACGTCGGGATCACGAGCCGCCACTATGCGCGCTGGGCGGGTGGCGAGAACTACCGAGCACCGATGCAACTCCGGCGCGGCGAGGTTCCGGCCGACTTCCTCGCGCGGTTGGAGTCACACCAAATCCACACCACAAGCGAAACGGCCGGGGAAGCACTAGATGCTAACCCACGGCCGTTACTGGAGGTTCTGGAGCACGAGACGGGAATCGAACCCGCGACATCCACGTTGGCAACGTGGTGCTCTACCAACTGAGCTACTCGTGCTTGATAACTATTTCGTAGCCACGGCAACTAGTTGCGGTTCCGTGGCTCTTCTCCTCCAAAACCGACCGTACCCGACCGTACCCCAGCCGTACCCTCGGCGAATCCATAAAACGCCCTCAACTGGGCGATCTCGGCGCCGTCCGGCCAGTTGGCCGGGTTCATGAACGAGTCGTAGACCTGGACGATCATGCGCGTCGTCGTATGCCCTACTTCTGCAGAGACTACCTTTGGATTGCGTCCACAGACAAGGCTCCCCGTCACGAAGGATCGGCGCGCGGCCTTCTGGGCGTCGCCCTCCCTGGGGGCAACACCAGCGCGGCGAAGCGGCTCAATCCATCCCAGCCTCCGCCATCGCCAGTAGGGGCTGAGCTCCCCGTTCGGTCCGCCGAAAATCCGACCTTCGGACCTGCCCACAAATGTGCGTGCCTTCTGGCGCTCAAGCAGTGCGGCGAGGGGAGGCCGCAGCTTGATCGACCACTCCTCGCCTGTCTTGGTGCCGTCGTCAGGGTCTTCGTCCCGCTGCCCACGAACGATCGCGCGGCGAACGTGTACAGCTCCACCGACCCACGATACGTCTGACCAGCGAAGGCCGAGCACCTCACCCCAGCGCAATCCCGTGAGCAGCATCCCCTCCGTTTCCGCGAAGTGCACCGCTTCGATCTCGGTCCGTGGCGCCCGGAGAACCGCCGCGAAGGCCTCGAGCTCCGCAGCGAGGAAGGGGCGGAACTGAAAGCGCTTGGTGGCCTGCATCTTCTGGCGCTTCGTTCGCCGCCGCGGGAGCGGGCGATCAAAGGGGCTGCGCGTGGCCACGCCCCTCATCAGGGCGTCTCGGTAGATCAGCCGCAGCACGCCAAGGCGGCCCCCAACCGTGCGCTCCCGCAGGTCGCGTTCAAGATCGCTGCGCAGGTCCACCAGCGCGGCCTGGTCGACGCGGTCGAGGTGGCGATCTCCGATGCGCCGGACGAGATCCTCCACCGAGTAGCGATAGTTGTCCCAGGTCCGTCGGGAAACGGTGGGTGGTCGATAGCTCTGCAGCCATCGCGGAGCCCACTCGGCGAAGGTCGCCGGGCTCACGGTTGGACGCTCGGGTGCAGGCGAAGCCAGCAGCCACGAGAAGTCGAGGAGCATGAAGCGGCGGTTGAGCTCGCGCGCGATCTCGTCCGCCAAGTCGCGGTTGTTCTCCGCAACCGACATCCGGCGGGTCAGGCGCTTCCCGTTAACGATGCCCTGGCCGATCACGTTCACTCGGCCGGTGGAAGGCTCGATCCAGACGCGCGCTCGCCCCATGAACCCCTCCGATCTGGGTGCGGCCCGCATCCTATCCCAGCGACCTGCGACTCGAGCGGTCAATCTCACGGGCAGCGCGATCCCGGAGCGAGCTTGGCGGTGCGACCCGGGCGTCTTCGCGGTGATCCTCGAGGAAGGCGAGAAG
Source organism: Myxococcota bacterium (assembly GCA_036758525.1). GTDB lineage: Bacteria > Myxococcota_A > UBA9160 > UBA9160 > UBA9160 > UBA9160. The sequence goes on along the minus strand of DAIOWK010000313.1, from coordinate 1,015 downwards.
GTCCTGGAGGGGCACGAGGACCATCCCCCGCACGCGAACCGCGCGCAGGATGCGGTCGGCGATCCACGTCTCCACCGTGCGCAGTGATGCGCCCGTGGCGCGGGCGACCTCGCGGGGGCGTAGCGTGAGGCGGTCAAGCAGCTCGATGGCGACCCCGTACCGCGCGGCCAGGCGGCGCAGCTCGTCGAGGCGCTCCGCTGCGGACGACGTCACCGACTCAGTCCCCGCACCTTCGATAGCGACTTGCGCCCAGTGCTTCGGAGAGGCGTGCCGAGCGCGGCCGCTGGGCGCTCACTGAATCAGCCTCGCACTCGGGAACGTCGAGAGGACCGCGAGGGTGGCGCGGATCATCTCCTCGGACCGGCCGCGGAGCCGGGTTACGTCCTCGGCCAGGAGCAGCCCACGCACATTCGGAGGGAGATGGTGAATCGGCAGGGGCTTGCGCTTTCGCTTGGGCAATTCTGCGCGCTCCGCCATCCACCTACCCCTGCGTCTGAGATCTGCGCTCAGAACGGCGCCTGCGCGCGCTGAAGGGCGACTGCAGCCGGGAATCGAATCTCGCAGGACGGAAATGTGGGTGGAGTCGGTGGATCCGCTCGGCGTGCAGGTCAAGGACTGCGTGTTGATCTCTCATTCCCCCACCGCCTGAACAGCTTCAGCAGCGGGAAACGTAGAGGCTCGGAAAAGGGTCAACAATGGGAAATCTTGGGAAATTGAAACTAGACATCGATTAGCGTATAGCGTCGCAAATTAGCGTATAGCAGCGTAGAACACCAAGCCGGTGACGTTCGGAAGCGACTTGAGACGCTCTTCGGAATTCGCCTGCCAACGTCACAACTTGCGTCAGATGGGAGTGGGCGATTCGCCGAGAGGACGCAAGCTGTCGCAGTCAGGAGTAGAGGCTCGACGTCATCGTCTCGTCGCGCGGGTCAGGTGACCTCGCCGTGCGAGGTTCACCGCTCTCGTCCGCGATCGAGCTCGCGCGTGTCTTCGAGCTGCCAGGCGATCCGCTGCC
>DAIOWK010000312.1:0-4503 GCA_036758525.1 Myxococcota bacterium | reverse complement strand
CGCGGCAGACCGGACCGCGGATGAAGGTATCGACGAAGTAGTGGGCGTCGTCGAGTAGGTACTGATAGCGACTGCGCGCCGGAATCTCGGCAAAGGTAACGAACGGGTTGGACGCGACCTCGGGCGCGTAGCTCGGGAACTGCGTCGCTTGCCAGTCGTCGGCGAGGAAGAGCTTGCGGAGGTGATGCATCCGCTCGGGTGAGAGCTCGTAGAGGATGTGGGTTTTCTCGACGATCGTCGCTTCGATCGGCCGCAGGCGGTAGTAGATCGGTGTGCCGGGATCGTCGTAGGGACGCCGCGTCGGGATCTCGTCGATTGGCTGGCCGCTCGGCGTGCGCGAGCGCACGACGCGAAAGAACGGGCCCGCGGGCAGGTCGTCGAAATAGAGATGCGCGACGAACCAGTGCTCGTAGAGGTAGCGCGCGACAACCCGCTCTTTCAGCGAGTTTCCGTTCAGGAAGACCTCCCAGCTCTCCAGGTGCTGCTGCGCAAGCGCCGGCACGGGTGCGGCGTGCTCTGGCAGCGGCGCGCCCTGCATGGCCCAGCTTACGAGTGTGCGGATTTCATCCTCACGAAGCGAAGCCATGCCATAGGGCATGCCCCCCTGCGGATGCTGCGCGGCGTAGTCGCTGAACTGGCGGGGCTCTGCGCACGTGAGCTTGCGGTCGATGGCGAGGTCGAGCGTCGCGGGAAGACGCTCGCCGGCAGGGAAGGGACTCGCTTTGCCGAGCACCAGCATGCGGAGGAAGAGCGAGTCGGTGTCGCTCCCGAGTACGGAGAAGAAACCCTTCGTGCGCCACTCCGCCGTCGTCTGTGCGTCGATGCGAAGCCGCGTCGGTGCCGCCGCCGTGAGGCGCGACGTGTCGTAGACGTTCTCCTTGCTCGCACCGCGCGCGATGCCTTCGGGCGACGAGAAGAGGAGTTGGCACGGGCCGTCGTAGCATGCGTGACAGACGACGCAGCGATTCTCTAGGACCGGCTTCACGTCGACTTCGAAAGAAACGGGATGATCGATCGGCGGAATCACGGAGGCCACGAAGGCGCTCTTCCCGAGACTGGACTCCGGGACGGAGCCGGGCGGCGCGCAGGCGGCCGCGCCCAGGAAGACCAAGCCAACGGCCAGGGCATGAAGCGAGAAGCGGCGGAGCGGCATCGGCATTCGTCTCCCGGTGCGGATTCGGGCCTGAGCCTCGTCCGCGCGCGCGCGAAGCGTTTTGCTTTCCCTCGTGTGCATTGGCCTGTGGGTCGCCTTCTGCGGAAGCCGATGGTCCTCTATCGGGACGGCTTGGCCATCTGCGCCAGAGCGTCTCGAAACACGGGTGAGTTGCGTAGCAGCTGGCGGCCGGCCGTCCGCAGACGATCCACGGCCTCATCGTCGAGTGAGAGGCTCGTCGGGAGATTGCGCAGGTAGACGCGTTCGGCGGGGTCCGGGATCTCGTCGAAGTAGAGGTCCACGAGGCGGAACTCCAAAGGGGTCCCCCGTCGCTCCGAGAGCTCGCGGGCCCACTCCTTGAAGCTCGAGCGCACGAGCTCGATCGTCTCGAAGTTGGTCGAGCGGGTCTGGATGCCTGTCACCGTGCGGATCAACGCCAGCAACCCGATCGAGATCGGGCCACCCTCACGCCTTGCGAGCTCGGGCTCCGTCTCAGCGTTGACCACGATCAGCAGGATCTGACGCACATTGGCGAGCCCGGCTCTTTGGAGGATCTGGTGGAGGCCGCCCTCCTCCACGGCCCCCTCGAAGCTGAATCGCACGCCGAGATTGTCCGAGATGCCACCGTCCAGCAGGTACACGTACTCTTGCGCGGGGTCGAGGTAAGAGCGCAGCACCTCTGCTCGCCGCAACCGACGCCGCGATCCCTCGCGGTCCACCAGGGTCTGCTCGATCCAGGCAGGGGGCTCGAAGCCACATGTGCCCGCGTAGCTCCGAAGGATCACAGGCGTTAGCGGCCCGGGTACAGCGGACGAGGCGGCCACCGCTCGCGAGATATGAATCGGCCCGAGATCGGCGCAGAGGAAATCGAGCTGGGGCTGACTGAACGAGAAGCGGCTCCCGCGCACCATGTCGGTGGCGTTGATCACGACGTCGACCCCCGGTCCGCGCGCTAGGTCGGCGAAGGTGGCGCCGTCGAAGATCCGCTGGTCGTAATACTCCGCCGCGATCTCACTGCGTGAGAAAAGGGGCGAGAGCAGACGCACCCAATTGGCAGGGTTGAGCAGCGCAAGGATCAGATCGCGCTGGACGTTCCGACGCAAAAAGCGTTGCTGGAAATCCTGGAAGATGCGGTCGCCGTACAGCCCGTAATAGGCTGCCACGAAGCTTCCGCCCGAGACGCCCGACACGATGCGCACCTCATCGAGCAGGCGGCGTGACCGCCCGCCCATCTCGACCTGCGTATCGCGCAGTTCCTCGAGGACGCCATAGGCGAATGCGGCGGCACGCGTCCCGCCACCCGAGAACGCCAGGACGATCAGCGTGTCGTCGCTCAGCCCTGTCCGCCCCGCGAGCATCGGTTGACTCGGTTCCCACCGCTCGAGCGGCGGGTTCACGGGGAAGCGGGCGCAAGCACTCCATGCCGCGACGGCGATCAGGAGCGTCTTTCGGGTCGAGCGCGCGAACTTCATCGTGCCTCTCCGCGCGATGCCGATCACTCTGCGAACGCCGCGTCGCGTCGTCAGTGCGCCACCAGGATCGCAGCACTCAGCAGGATCGCTCGCGTGAGGCACGACACGCGCGCCGAGGCCTGCTGGCTTACGCGCCAGTCCGCCCGCCTCAGCCTCGAGTTCGCTCTCTGCCAAAGGAGTCGAGGGTGGCGGTTCATGGCTGTGGCGTCACACATCCGGCGCAGAGCGACAACAGGCCGCGCTCCTGGTTGGAAACCGCTCCATTGCGTCCACCTCGCGATCGAGAGCCACAGCCGTCCGCTCGCTTTCGGGAGAGCCCGAGAGCGAGAGGAGCCCTCGAAGCACGACGCGCACCCTAGAAGTACCAGCGTAGGAACCTGACCCATAGAAAGAGCAGCACGAGGAAGGCGAGGAGCTGTGGCCACATCACGGCCAGGAAGCCGCGCTCCTTGATCTGCCTCTGCTCCTGGATGAACGCTTCCCTCCGGGCCTCCTGCATTCGTACCAGCCAGAGGTCGCCCGCGAGGTGGACCTCCTCACCGTCCTGATGCAGGAAGAGGGTCACCCGGGACGTCGCAAGCCAGAAGATCAGATAGAGGGCTCCGCCCAAGAACGGGAAGAAGATCACCACGAAGAGGAAGAGCCACCAGCTGAACGGCCGCCGGCTCACGAGGGATCCACTGGTTTCCGTGGTCGTGGCGGGCTCCCACCCAAGCTCCACGAGCTCATCGATCCGCTTCGCCAACGCTGTCTGCATCTTCGACCCTCCTTTGAAGTACACCCAGTAGCGTAGAACGCGCCCGCATTCCGGCGGGCCGTTGGATTCCCTCGATCGCGGGCTCATCAAGATTCGGGGACAGGGGCCGCAAGCAACCTGCGTCGCCGCCCCAGCCGCGTTCCGATACTGCATGAGGAGCGACCGGAAGCCGCCACCTCCAGCGCCAGAGTACCGCTCGGGGAGGCGCCGGGGAAGCCGAAAGGTGGAATTCAAGGCAACGCAGTGCAGGCACACGCAGAAAGGAGGAAGTTGTAGATCCCAGTGGGTGGAAAAGGACCAGCACGGCGAAAACGATGCGGCGCGCTCACCGGACGCACCCTTCGCCTTTCACTTCGACCGCTGGTGAGTCTACGGTAGAGTCAGAAGGGCAACGGCGATCTTCATCCCCATGGAGTCGACCATGACTGAACCCGCACGCGCGATCATCGAAACTCGTCGGGACCAGATGTTCCCGACTCTACAGCCGGTCGAGATCGATCGGCTGCGCCGGTTCGGGGAGCTGCGGTCCTACGGCGCGGGCGAATTTCTTGCAAGGACTGGCGAGGTACCTCCCGGGATGTTCGTCATCCTGGCAGGCGAGGTCGCTGTCATCCAGCGTGATGAACAGACCTCCCGTCCACCCATTGTCATCCATGGCCCCGGCTCGTTTATGGGTGAGCTCGCTCAGCTCTCCGATCGCCCCGCTCTGGTCGATGGCATCGCGCAAAGCCCGGTGGAAGCGCTCGTGATTCCCTCCGAGAAGCTCCGGAGCCTTCTGGTCGAAGAGGCCGAGTTGGGTGAGCGCATCATGCGCGCCCTCATCCTACGCCGCGTCGGTCTCCTCGAAACGGGAGTCGGCGGGCCGGTGATCATCGGTCGCGAAGACAACCCCGATGTTCTTCGGCTGAAGGGATTTCTGACGCGCAACGGACATCCAAATCATTGGCTCGACCCGGAGACCGACTCCTGCGCCAAAACCCTGATCGAGCGCTTCCAGATTAATCGCCTTCAACTTCCGATTGTGCTCTGCCCCAACGGAACGATCCTTCGCAATCCCAGCGAGGCCGAACTCGCGCGCTGCATTGGCCTGGTCATGCCGATCGATGCAACCAAGGTCTATG
>DAIOWK010000311.1:0-4521 GCA_036758525.1 Myxococcota bacterium | reverse complement strand
GGGCGCCTCGAGCGCGTCGTCAGGCAAGACCCCCCGGAGTTCACCGAGCGAGCCTTTCGTGGCAACGACCCAACGGGGCTCGCTGGCCTCTTCCAGTACTCTCCGAAGCGCCTCTTTGCCACGGATCACCAACACAGGTCTTGGTAGATTGAGATAGAAGATGACGTCGGTCGGCGCCTCCTCGAAGAACACGACCTCCTCAGGGCTGCGAACCAGCTCCCGCAGGCGGAGCGCGAACGGCTTCGTCGTGCGCAGAGTCTCTACGCTCGTCTGCTGAAGACCGAACGCCCCACCAAGGAGCACGGCGGCAGAGACGACGAGCCCCGCCACCTGGCGATCCAGCCCCGTATACCGCGCCAGAAGCTCAGGCCGCAGTTGTGAGACAACAAGAGTCGCCAGGACTGTCGCGCCGACGAAGAGTGTCGCGATCCGCAATCCCTGGGTCGGCGCAAAGCCAAGCCCGTGGAGGGCAAGCGGCCAAAGCAACGGGCTCGCGAGAAAGACCACGGCGGTCGTGAGCAGCGCGGCGCCGATCAGTCGAAGGCAGACGCCCTTCGTTTTTTTCCAACCGGGAAGAGCCAGAAAAACCGCCATCTCAAGCGCGCAGAACGGCGCAATCGGCAGGATGTAGTACCAGCGCCGGGAGCCCGAGACAGAAAAAAAAATGAAGATGAGCGCGATCGCCTCTAACAGCCAGCGGGTGCGCAGATCCAGTTGGCGCAGGGACGCGAGCCCGGCAACGAATCCGGCGATGAAGAGAGGAGACCAAGGGAGGAGGACACGAGGCAGCTCGTAGAGATAGAGGTAGAACGGTTCGACATGGTCGAAGGGATGAAAGAAGCGTGTGATGTTCTCCCGCCACACGAGATCAAGACCGCCGAGACCACTCGCCTGGGGCGCGTAGCCCGCAGGCAGGGCTTCGTGGCCCGCCCAGTAGAAGGGCGCGTAGTAGAGGGCGCCGCAGAGAAGCGCCGCGATCAGGTGCGAAACCCGCAGGTGCGCCCGCCAGCGGCCCTCGCGGAGCAGCCAGGGCAGCAGCGCGAGAATCGGCACGGCAATCGCCGGAAGCCCCTTCATCTGCGCTCCGATGACACAAATTAGATAGAAGACGAAATAGGCCCCAGGCCCCGGTGAACGCTCGTGGGCGAAGAACCACGCCACCGCGAGGATGACCGCGGCAAGGTTTTGGGTGTCGGCAGCGGCCGTCCTTGACCAGAAGACGAATCCGAAGCAAGTGAGGAGGATCCAGCCCGCGCTCTGGGCGACGCCCTCTGTCCACAGCCTGCGCCCGAGGGAACGCGTGGCCCAGAGTGCGACGAGCCCCGCGAGTGCGCTCGGAATGCGTGTCGCGAGCTCCCCGAGCCCCCCCGTCGCGAGGGAGGCGACAAGGATGAGCCAGTAGGAGAGCAGCGGCTTATCGAAGTAGATGGCCTCGTTGATGACGGGATGGAAGAGATCCCGGGTGAGCAGCATGTTTCGCGAGATTTCGGCCCAGCGGCTCTCCGAGCCCCAGAGCGCACGATCCCCGAGATGGAGGAATAGAACGAGCGCTGCGGTCGCCCAGAAAACGATACGGGCTACGGGATCCCGGGCGCGCCCCTTGTGTCGGACGCAGGGAACCGCGGCGCTCTCAGCCCGCAGGGTCGAGTCGCAGGGCCATGGCGTTGTCACGGTTCCGGACGAGGCCCACGAGCCAGTCCGCCCAGCCGTATTTGGCAGCCATGAGCGCGTTCACGCCGGGGGTCGCCTCCTTGACCGCGATCGCCCGATAGCGCGCCACCCGCCCTTTGCGCTCGAGCTGCATCCCCGGCCGCTGTACCAGGCGCTGATACCATTCTGCGCTCTGCGAGCCCGCGCGTATCCAAAGCGTCGGCCCCTCCTCGACGATCCAGACCTTCGTTGTGAACGGGGTACCGATGGCATCGAAGGTTGTGATCTTGACCACCTCACCGCCGAGGTCGCCGGCAACCAGCACAGCCGCTCCGAAGGCTAAGGCCCCTACCAGCAAGATTGTGAAGAGTCGGGACAAGAAAGGCTCCCCCCAGAGACCCCAGTCTCGCCAGTGTTCTCGCTGAACTCGCACGCGCCGTCAAGCGCCCTCGCGTGCCGCCGGCGGCCGGAGCTCGATGGACCGCAGGACTGCCTCGAACCAGGGGGCGTAGGCCGCATAGAGCTCTGAAGGGCAGTCGGCGATCACCACAAGAACGTGCCCGCCTGGCGCCTCGATCACGGTCACCTCCTCGACGCTCGGCCCGATGCGGCCCTCGACGATGAGCTGCACTGCCCGGCTTTGGCGGAAGGTACGCTCTCGTCGTGCGCGCAAGACGCCCCGGCCGATGTGGGCGTCCTGGTTGCGCTCGAGGTAGGCCTGCGCGGTGGGATAGCCGCGCGCGATCACCTGGATGGACGCGTCGTAGTCCCAGGTAAGCCCATCGATCGCGATGACGCCGTACGGCGTTTCCATCTGCATCCAGCCCTCGGGAAGACGCAGCACAAAGCCGTGGCGCAGATCCTGCTTCGGCTCCGCAGTCAGCCGCGGCGCACCAGCGGGCGGGCCCATGGGGACGGGTGCAGCGGCTTCGGCTGCACCGCTACGCCCGAACACCGTCCCGTTGGGAATCCGGTAGAGCGCAGCGAAGGAGTGAACATCCTCGGGGGTAAGTGCCTCCGCGAGGCTCCCGTCGCGGGCCACCTCGTACATGAGGTCGGCGGGAATCGGGCTGTGGCCGCGCATCCCGAGCGCGTGCCCGAGTTCGTGTAGCGCAACACGCTCGACCTGGTCCTCCGTCAGGAGGCCGAAGCTGTCCGCGATGTAAAGGCGAACTTCCGCGACGCTGTACCGAACAAGCAGATGCTCCCCCGTCGCGTCGAAGCCTTGCGCCCGGCAGGCACCGCCAAGGGGTGTCGTCCCGAGCACCGCGACATCCGGCTCGGGCGTCGGGGCCATCTCCCCAAGGAGCCGGATGCGGAGCGTCGCGGTCTCTCCCGGTCCGGTACGGCGGAACGTCACCAGCCCGCCGAGGGCTGTCTGCCACGCGGCAAGCGCACGCTCGACGGCATGCACGTAGATCCCAGGGGGTTTCGGAGCGAACTCGTTCTCAAGGTCCTTGGGAATCCGCGGCTCCTCGATCGAGACCGCGAGGGGAAGCTGATCCTCCGACCAGCGACAGAAGGCGAGCACATCCCCTCCCGCGTCGAGGCCGGAGAACCGGTGGAGCATGAACGGCAAGTAGTTGGGCTCGGGTAGCCCGGGATGCGTGGAGCGGAACACAAGGTACGCGCTGCGCTCCGGCAGCGCGGCGAGGGGGGCGGATGGAGAACCCTGGGGCTTTGCCGGTGCGCACGCGGTGAAGACCAGGGCGAAGAGGCTAACCGCAAGCGGCGCGTGGTGGCTCGCGCAGCGCTGCCAGGCTCGCTCCCCCTCCCGCCTCAAGTGCCCCCGCGTCCGCGGCCGCGGATCGCCCGCTGGACCTCGCGGTCTTCTTCCCGACGCCTGATCGCGTCGCGCTTGTCGTAGAGTTTCTTGCCCCGCGCGAGGGCGAGCTCAACTTTCGCGCGGCCGTCCTTGAAGTAGAGCGAGAGGGGAATGAGCGTCAGTCCCCGCTCCGCCACCTCGCCAGAGAGGCGCCCGATCTCGCTGCGATGGAGCAGGAGCTTACGCTCGCGGCGCGGGTCCTTGTTTTCCCGGCCCGCCTCTTCGTAGGGGCTGATGTGGGCGTTCACGAGGAAGATCTCACCGCGCCGTACATGGGCGTAGGAATCAGCCAGGTTTGCGCGTCCGGCGCGCAGTGATTTCACCTCCGGGCCGTGCAACGCGATCCCTGCCTCGAAGCTGTCGAGAATCTCGTAGAGGAATCGGGCCTTGCGGTTGCTCGCGATGAGCTTGCGTCCCGCCTTCTCTGCCGCTTTGGCCATGGCGGGGATCCTAGCGTCCCAGGCCTACTCCCGAATGCGATTGCGCGCGTCCACGAAAACCCGCTTCGCCTGCCAACCGTGGGCTTCGCGCTCTTCCACCTGGACGTAGGTCGCGATGATGACGACGTCGTGCGGCTTAATGAGATGGGCGGCGGCGCCATTCACGCAGATCTCACCCGACCCCGCCTCCCCGGAGATGGCGTAGGTATGGAGGCGGTTCCCATTTGTGCAGTCGTAGATGTCGACCTGCTCGTAGGGCAGGATGTCGGCCGCGCGCAAAAGATCCTCGTCCACCGTCACGCTGCCCTCGTACTCGAGGTTCGCCTCGGTTACGGTGGCCCGATGGATCTTCGACTTGAGCATGGTCCGTGTCACGGCCGTTCCTCCAGTCCGGGTTTCGGGTGAAGCACGCGGTTGTCGATGAGCCGCACCCTCGCGTTCGGCCCGCCCCCCGTAGCGGGGAAGCGGACCGCGAGGGCAAGGAGCGTCGGCACACAAAGGCGCGGCGGCGCTACTTCAAGCGTCTTGGGGTCGCGCAATTCGGCATAGTCGAGCTCGGCACTCTTGGCTTGCAGGAATACGCAGCGCACAATGCGAAGCAGCTCA
>DAIOWK010000310.1:0-4522 GCA_036758525.1 Myxococcota bacterium | reverse complement strand
ACCAGTTTCTCGGCGGTATTCCAATCTTCCTGTTCTCGCTGATTGGCGGGGTCACCCTGTGCGCGCGCTACCGCGTGCGTGGCGCGGTCGCCGCCGTTGCGGCGCTGGATCCGCGAAGCTTCGGGTCGCTCTCGCTGGTCGTTGTGGGCTCGGGGGGCGCTCACGAGAACCCCGAACGCCGCGGGCCGTGCATCGCCCTCGGCTTCGGCCCGCGGATCGTCCTGGTGGACGCGGGTCGCGGTGCGGCCGAGGGGCTGCGCGCGGCGGGGATCCCGGTGGACCAGCCGGACACGGTCTATCTCACGAGTCTCCTGCCCGAGAATCTGCTCGGCCTTGACGACGTCCTACAGACGGGCTGGCTTGCACCCCGCAAGCGCCCCCTGCGCCTCGTCGGTCCCGAAGGGACGCGTGAGCTTGCGGCGTCCCTCGAACGCGCCTACGCGCGGGGTTCGGGAGCGCTCTCAGCGAGTCTTGGTCTTCCGCCGCAGGGCGCCCGCTTCGAGGCGCTTGAGATTGGGGACGGCTTCAGCGAGGAGCGTGACGGCTTGGCCGTGCGTGCGGTGCTCTTGCCGGGCGGCCCGCTTCCCGCCCTGGCCTATCGCGCCGAGGCGGGGGGGCACGCCGTCGTGATCTCTGGGACAGGTTTCGGGGACGAAGCCGTAGTGGCCCTCGCCCGAGGCGCCGCGGTCCTCGTGCACGAAGCCCTCCATCGCCCGTCCCTCGACGCTGCGATCGAGGCGGGCGGGGAGGACGGCGAGCGGCTGCGCCGGGAGGGGGCGCTTCACACGCCCCTGGAGGCGGCAGGGGCGCTCGCGAGCCGCGCGGGCGTTCGCACCCTCGTACTCGTGCGACTGCGGCCGCCCCCGCTTTTCGCCTGGCAGTTCGCCCACGCGGTGGGCGCGAGCTTCTCGGGCGAAGTGATTGTCGCCTCCGACGGCGACGAGATCACACGTTGACCCCAGGGTTCTCTGGCGCCGACGAGGGCGGCGGCGGCAGGGGCTCCTCCTCCTCCGGGGGGGGAGCCGGACGGTCGTCGCGACCGCGCTCACCGGTAAAGCGGCGGCGCTGCTCCACGAAGTAGGGTTGTTCGGGGCGCAGGGCGATGGCTTCGTCAATCGTCTGCACGGCGTCTTCGGGGCGGCCCGCCGCAAACTGCGCCTCCGCCAGAGTGTCGAGGAGATTCGGGTCCTGGCGGTCTGTTTCCTCGACCGCCCGTTCTGCGAGGCGGACGGCCACCCCGACCTGCTCTTCGGTGGGGCGCTGGCTCGTGGCGATCATCCACGCCGTGTTGTTCAGCAAAAGCGGCGAGACGTCGGTGAGGTGCAGGAGTCGCGTTCCGCGACGGGCAAGCAGATTGGCGTCGCCCCTCACCTCTCGCGCCACGGCGGCAATCGAAAACAGCAGGCAAAGCGCGAGCGCCGCATTGGCGAGGGTGAGCCAGGGTCGCGCGGCCTCGCGCCGCAGCGCGGAGGGGGCGACGGCCGCGGCGGCGGCGCCCCCCGAAACGAAGCCGCCCAGATGGGCCGCGCCCGCGATCCCCGGTAAGAAGACGGATCCCGCTGCGGCGAAGGCGAGCACAGCAAGCAGCAGCCGGCGCGGAATGCGCCAGGTCGCCGGCAAGCGGTCTGCGCAACGGATCTCGAGCCAAAGCGCCGCTCCCAAAAGCCCAAGGGCGATCCCGGAAGCACCCAGCGCCTGCTCATAGCCCGTGGCGAGGGACGCGCCCATGGCGCCTAGCGCCGAGGCGCCCATCACGAACGCAGTACGCGTCGCTCCGAGCGGCACCTCGACCAGCCTGCCGAGGGCCAGGATGAAGAGCAGGTTTGCGACGAGGTGATGGACGTCCGCATGAAGCAGGTTGGCCGTAAGCACGCGCCAGAACTCGCCGGCCCGGAAAAGCGTCGTGCTGAAGACGCCGGCCAAGGCGAGATCGGGATCGAACCAGCGCTCGAGCCCATACACCAAGACGCAGGCCACGGCGAGAACGAGGGTTGCGCGTACCCGAGCCGGGGAGCGCCAGAGCCGGTCCAGGTCGGCCATGCGGGCTTGCTGCTGGGCGCCGCCGGGCTCGCGGCCGATGCGCTCGACCAGGGCGCGCGCGAGCCGCTCCTTGTCCTCGGGATCGACGAAGAGGCTGCGGGGGAAGCGGTAGGCGGAGTTCCGCGTTCCCATGCACAGGGCTCGGCCTGTATCGGCAAGGTGCGTGATCTCCGAGTATGCAGTGAAACTCTCGCCCGAGAACTGACCCGGGTGGCGAAGGCCCGTTGCGTGGAGTGAAACGACACCGCGCCCGCGTCGCAGTGCGAAGGTCTCGGGCGCGGCCGAAAGCAGCGGGGAAGCGCTCACCTCCCAGAGACTAGCAGGGCCCCGAAGACCCGAGCTTCTGCGCGCTCCAAAGCCCTGTTCGCCGCGCGTTAACCCTGGCTCTCGCTTGGGACGGCCAGTGCGGGAAAGACGCGGGTGAAGGCGAGATAGACCAGGCTGAAGGCGCCGACGAAGCCCAAAGCGATGCCGAACTGAATGGGTCCGACCCAGGATCCCCCATCCCTCGGAGCGAGGGACGGCCACACCAGGAGGTTTCGCTCCAGCCAAAATCCCAGCACGACCACAAAGCTGACGCCACCGAGGATCACCGGAGTTTTCTTCGGCCGCTCGCCGAGCAGCACCCAGAAGGGGATGATCCAGCAGCACGCCCAGACCACCATCGAGAGCCAGCCGTAGGGCGCAGCATTCATGCGCTCGAACGAGAAGTTCCAGTACCAGCCGACGTTGCCTTGCTCGGTGAGGAACTGAGGACCGAGGCGCGCCGCGAAGAACTGCGTCTCCTCAGGCAGGTTGCCGTACCAGGTCACAAGGTACTGCGACCAGAACAGATACATCCAGAAGACCGAGAAAGCGAAGATCATCTTGCCGAGGTCGTGCATGCGGGCCTTGGTGATCTCGCCTTGCAGTCCGGGCGCGTTGCGGTGAAGCACCGAAAGCAGCGCCGTTGCCGAAATCGCGGACAGGAAGGCCCCCCAGGTGAAGTAGGCCCCAAACAGGTTTGCGTACCAGGTCGGAGTGAGCGACATGACCTGGTCGAAGGCCAGGAAGCTAAAGCCAAAGGCAAAGAGCAGAATCAGACCCGGCGCGATGCGGCGAGTCGCGGCTACGGAGCGCTCGAGCTCCTCCGCGTCGCCCCGCCAGCCCGCGGTCCACCATTCGAACATGGCGTGGACGCGGCCTTGCGCAGTCGCGGCGACGCCGTGGAGTGTCGGACGCACGGAGTGATAGAGGTAGAGGGTCGTCACCACGGCCAGGATTCCGAGGATTCCTAGGTCGAGCGCGGCCACACGCGGCACGTTCAACCACGCCGCCTTCGACGCAATGGGCTCGGCAATCCACGGATAGATGTGGTAGCGACCGAGAAAGTCGAAGGCGCCCAGGGCGAACGAGATGGGCACCCACGCCGCCAGGCCCTCGGCGATGCGGCGCACGGGGCCGGGCCACTGGGCGCCCACCGTGACCAGCATGCACGAGATGACGGCCCCCCCTTGCGCGAGTCCAGCAAAGAAGAGGTAGTTCACATGGAAGGCGCGCCACGCGCTCGCCGCGTCCTTCGCGAGCCCCGCGACAAAGGCCAGAGCGCCGACGGCCACGAGTGCGCCCGCCAGCGTGGCGAGGCCGCGCGGCAGCCCGCGCGGATTGGCCCGCTCGACCGTCGCGTGGCCTCCACTCGAGGTCACGGTTTGCCTCCCCTCTGGTCCAGGTACCGCACATAGTTGATGATGTCCCAGCGATCCTGGGGCGGAATGCGGCCGTAGCTCGGCATGCGACGTCGGCCCTGGTGGATGGTGGTGAAGATGTGCCCATCGCTACGGGCCTTTACCACGCCGACCAGGGGAAGCACGCCGACAAACACCTTGGCCACTGGACCGTCGGCAAGGCCTGTCGTTCCGTGGCACGGCGCGCAGAAGGTCTCGTACTGCATCTTTCCGTTCTGCAGGGACTTGAAGTCCGCAGGCGTAGGATTCACCAAGGCGTTCGCGTCGGCGTCGCTCCCGACCGTACCGGGAGGGTTCGGCGTCAAGACCCACGGATCGAGCTCAGATAGGCGCGGGTCGCCTCCGCCGAGGGGTACGGTTCCTTCGGGGGGGGTCAAGCCCTGGGGATGGTCGGGGATGCCCGTGTCCTCGAAGGCCTGAACGGCGGGTTGCCGCTTCATCTGCGGGAACCACGCCTGCGACCACTGTTCCCAGCAGCCGGTCGTTGCCAGGACGAGGAAGGCCCCCGCGACCGCGCACCGCAGAAGGGAGCGGCTACGGCTCGACAAGGCTCACCTCCTTGGCATTGAAGGCGCGCAGCAAGGCGTCCACCTCGACAACGTCCCGCTCCTTGCAGCGCACGGTGAGACCGAAGTCCTCCGCGGAGAAGCGTTCGCTGTAGCCGACGTCATTCTTTCCGAACTTCCCGTGCGGGAGCCCAGCGTGCACGGCAAGGCCTACGAGCGTCAGGAGTCCCCCGAATAGAATCGTGAGCTCGA